>JAFVQP010000085.1 GCA_017504735.1 Clostridia bacterium
CCTTTCTTCGTAAAGATAATATCCGCTTTGGATTCCCCCGACATCAGTTGCGTATCGATGGTATCCAAACCGCCCGTACCCAGTTCAGGTACGATGGTAACGCCGATATCCGTTTCTGCGGTGAATGCCGTCGCCAAATCGTTCAGCCATTCAATCCCGTAACCAAGGTTTACCACTTGTACGGTGATTTGTCCTTTGCTACCCGTCGTGCCGCCCGTACTGGAATCACCGCCGCCACCGCAGCCAACAAATGCCGTAGCCGACATCATAACAGCCATACTCAACATTGCAACCTTTTTAAAGTTTCTCATATATCTTCTCCTTATATGAATTGATTTTTTTATTTGTTATCAGCCTTTTAAGCCGCCAAAATATACTTTTTCCATAATCGTGTTTTGGAATGCCAAAAACAGTGCCAAAATGGGAATGAGGGATATCAATACCCCTGCGAAATACACGGGCTTACCCGTGCTACGAATACCGATTTCCTCAAAAATATACACGCCGTATGCAAGGTTGGGATACGCCTTCATATAAAGCAAAGTTCCCTCGTAATCATTCCAGCCTGTAATAAACGTCATAACGAATAACGCAATTGCGCTGGGCACCAGCATCGGCAGCATAATCTTAAAGAAAATTTGATAATCGTTCGCTCCGTCGATTTCCGCCGCCTCGGCATAGCTCCAAGAAATTCCCTTCCAAAAGGCATACATATAAAAGAAATGTCCGCCGAATAACGTGATAGTCGTATACAACAGCAAGGGATTATCCACCAAGTGTAAATCGCTAAACAGCTTATACTGTGCAGGGCCTGCACCATACAAAGGAATAATGGAAATCACCAACCCTATCGAATACAACAGCTCGATAAACTTCGATTTGTAATGCGCCAAAACGTAGCACACCATAATCGTGGACATCCAGCTAATAAGGCTTGCGCCCGTCGTTCTCCATACCGAATGCCACAGCATTTCAAGATAGGAATAACTCTTTACGCCGTTATTGATAGAAAACTCGCTAAACGCTTTTATATAGTTATCAAAGGCAAACGGCGGATAAAAGGAAAATAGATTTGCGTTTCGCTTATCGTAATTAAACCCATAATCCCCCAAGCCGTACCCCGCTTCCTTTACCGAGATAAAAAAGCCTTGCAGGAAAATCACTATGATGCTCGCCGCATATAACAAAAATAAGATAAACGCCACGCTAAAAACGATTTTTTGGGAGAGGCTTTTTTGATTTTTTCTTTCTGTACTCATCTTAAAGCCCCCCTTACTCGTCGTTCGCCGTCACAAGCTTTCGCACTGTGAACACGATCGGAACGGTAATCACCGTCATCACGATACCGATTGCAGAAGGCAGATACAGGAAGGTACGCCCCTTTAACGTCAAATGATACATCACGTACGCAAGCGTTTCCGTTTCTTGCGTGCCTTTTGTAAAGGCAAGGATAGGCCCCGTTGAGCCAAGACACGCCGCCGTGGAGAGAATGATGATGGTAGACAGGGTAGGCCATATTCCAGGAATAACCAGATAAACCAGTTCCTGAAACCAGTTACAGCCGTCAATTTCCCCAGCCTCCAACATTTCGGGACTCAACGAGTTCATCGCACCGCCCATAACGACAATATTCCCACCTAAACCGCATAAAACGTGATAGATAAGTATTGTCCAAATTGCAGTGCTGGAATCAGTAAGAGGTGCTTGATATACCGCATCCGAGGGATTTGTCAATTGAAAAATCTTGTGCATCAAGCCACCGTGATCAATGAGGTATCTGTACATCATTACAAGCGCCGCACTGGTAACAATGCTAGGCAGGTATGTAACCACACGGAAAAAGCGGTATCCTACAATTTTCTTGTAAATGAAGTAGGAAGCCAAAATCGATAGCGGAAACATCACCAAAATACCCGCACCATAAAACAGCATCGTATTTTTGAACGCCGTGCCAATCTTGAATCCGTCCACCAAGTTCGTACCTTGCGTTAAGCTTTTCCAAATGTTTTCAAACTGCTCAAAGCTGAACACTTCATTCCCGTCTTCCAGCGTCTTAAACGCAAGCGAAAAGGAATCCAAGTGCACGTACAGCCAGAACACCAAGAAATTGATAATCGGCAAAATCAAAAAACTGGCAACGAATATCTTTTTTCTAAATCTTCGCGTATGTATAATTTCATTTAACGCCATACGTTTCTCCTTTTTATGACAAACCAGGTTTAGTAATTGTAGGTGCTGATATTTCTATAATCATACCATGTGCAGGAATCGTATTCAGGTAACGGCTCCCAGCTGGGCAGAAGTAATCCGTCCTCTAATTCCTCTATCGCCGTTCCGTTTTGCACGTAATTTTTCATACAGTCTAATACGTATTCGTAACGAATCAGCTGACCGCCCAAATGAAATTGATTGCATTCTGCACCGATTGCCATATTCTCACGCAGGAAATACCCGTTGAACAGCTTGATAAACGATTGCATATCGGCAATCATTTTTTCCATTTCCACACAAAGAGATTTCATTGCTTGTCTATCCCCTGCTTCGTATACCTTTCTCAGTTTTGTGGGAAGCTCCGATTTAATGGATAAAATTTTCGCAAGCAAGCTGTACATATCGAAAACGTATTGATATGCACCCCCGTTTACGCTTGCGTATTCTTTTGCAAGGTCTGCATATGCTTCTCCTACACCATTAGGAAACAGCAGATGGAAATTCCCCAGCAATATATCCGAATACAACACACAGAAAGAGGTGTTTCTCTTCACTTCCCTATTTCTTTTAAACGGATCGTCCAAATAATCGAGCAACAACATATCGTCATACTTTACACCAAATAAGCGGAAGAATTTTTCTTTATCTACCTGTTTATCTTCCGTATTACCAAGGTTGTATTCCGATGCCCAAAACAAGGTAGGCAGTACCGTGTACCAACCGCAGGGGCTACAATTATCCGCCCAAACAGTCACCATGTAATGAGAAATGCCCTTCTCCGCACAAACTTTCATTTGAGGAAGCATCGTAGCAATGCTGTTACGGTTGTTGGGGGTAAATCCCGCAATTTTCCATGCGTGGCCTGCATAGGTCACTTTCTCGGAATAAGTAAGGGTTTCGTCAATGAGCTTACGCAAAGCATTCTCGTCTTTTTCCTCGTAATTCCAAAGCACGATTGAGGTGTTCTCATGCAAATTTTCTTTTACTTGTTTTGCCGTAATAGCGGAATCACATTTTTCCGTCAGCATGTCATTCCAAATTTCACAAGCATAACCGTACTTTTTCGCAATATCCAACACTCTTATCAAGTGTCTTAATACAAGTTCCTTGCCGTCTGCCTTGCCGTGCACTTTCATATAGTTACCCATACCGATACAAAATGCTTCGTCAAAGCCGATATGAATGTTTTTTGAAGATAAGCCCTTGGATATGGAATCAAACATTTTGTCGATAAGCGTGTACACCCTTTCATCGCCTACCATCACCGTAGCGTCCGTATCCATCAATGGACGGAAATGATCGTGCATTGACATAAAACTTAAATGCGCCAGCGTTTGGATACCTGCAATAATTTCTACGCCCTTTTCTTTTCCGAAACTGTCAATTTCCCGTAACTGCTTCGTTGTGTATTTGCCCTTTTTATAAGCAAAATAAGGCTCGTCATCGATATGATACGCGCCAGATAAGCCCAAATACAGCTTGGTATACCCAAGCTTTTGCATAATTTTTATGTAATTTTTTACAGTCTCCACCCTTGGCGTACTACCCGATGAACACTCTAAATAGACGGATAACTCCTTAAATTTCCGAACCATATATCCCTCGTTTTCTCTTCTCACCAATATCTTTATTTTAGCTTATTTCTCTCGTTCTTTCAAGGTACAAATTTTTTCCAGTTAGAGCTTGCATTCCGTCATCAAATAGTTGAGCAATTCGTTAAAATCACACGTTGCCAAACCGATATACGTATCCGCCGTACCGTAATATACGTACAGCGTACCGTCCTTCACCACCGAACCCGTGGGGAATACGCAACCTTCGTAAATACCGCACGTTTCGTAATCGTGTTCGGGTTCCATAAGATAGTCTTTCGTTCTCGCAATAATCTTTTTGGGGTCTTCTAAATCCATCAGCACCGCGCCGACACGATAAATTCCCTTATCGTCCACGCCATGATAGAGCATAACCCAGCCGTATTCCGTCTTGATGGGGGGAGTACCGCCGCCCATACGCTGGGTTTCCCACCACTGCTCGCCCGTCATAAGGAGCTCGGGTTTGTCATATTCGATGAGGTCGTCGCCGA
>JAFVQP010000086.1 GCA_017504735.1 Clostridia bacterium
ATCCATATTCAAAATGGGTTTTGTTTTATAAATTCCGTGCGCCGTACCAAACGCAATTGCAAGAGCGTCAATACCAGTCTTTGCAAGAAAGTCGGGTACAAGTTCGGATTTTGTATAAAGGTCGGACGGGTCGGCAACACTGCTTTCGCCGCCACCTTCTCTTTGGGGCAGTGCGCCAAGCTCCGCTTCCACTTCCACACCGTTTTGGTGGGCGTAATCCACCACTTCTTTCGTGCCCTTTACGTTTTCGTCGTAAGGAAGGGTGGAATAGTCAATCATCACCGACGTAAAACCGAGCGCAATGGCGCGTTTGCAATAGTCAAAGTCCTCACCATGGTCGAGATGAACGCAAACTTTTACCTTGCTACGCTTTGCAAGCTCTACCATTACGGGCCCAATTTTATCAAGCGGCGCAACGTCTTCATGGCACTGTGCGTGTGCGATGATAACGGGTACGTCCAATTCCTCCACAGCATCTAATACAGCCAACAAACACTCCAAGTTCGGCGTATTAAAACTGCCGATGGCGATTTTTCTTTTCTTGCCTTCTGCAATTACTTCTTTCAAACTCGCTAACATAATTTACCTCTCAATATCAATCACTTCATAGCCAAGATACGTTTTGAACGCTTCTTCCAAAACGTACTTCATATGTCCCACGCCTACCGTCGTATGGTGCTTAAAACCACCTTTCGCGAGGCGAATCAGTTTGTTTTGCAAGTCGGGGATTTCCGCAACACCGCCGCAACCGAAGAATGCACCTTCGATTTCATCGTCCGTAAATTTCGCTTCGCTAACGTACACTTTCAACTTTCCGTCTTCGGTAAATCCGTTGGAGAACGTCATATCCATCGGCGCAATTCTGCCCTCGTTCGTTCCCCAACCGCTACCAGGATCGCCTTTTGCAAACATCTTGTGTTCGGTAACCGTGCCTTTGCCCGCCATAAGGCTTTGCGCAACGGGACCGCAATGGAAAAGAATGACTTTGTTTTCGTCTTCCCCATAGTTGTTATTCCAATCTAAACAAGCTGTAGGCTTTCCGCTTGCAAGCTGCATTGCACGCATTGTAATTGCGCTCGTAAGATCGATTTCGCACGAGCATACGATACCTCTATCGTTGAGTTCAGAAATCAACACGCAAGGACATACGCGAAGTATCGTTTCCATTTCGTTCCAGCAACGGAGCGTAATTGCATCCAAATGATACTCTGCAATATATTCATCAATGACAACGGAAATTTTCGCAAGCATTAGCTTGTTTGCTTGGGGTACTTTTGTAAAGTCTGCATAGTTTTCCAAGCATTCAATTTTTGCAAGCACAGCCGCGTCGTTATCTTCTTTCTTTTGCACCTTAAAAATAAGCTCGGAAAGGTCAAAGCTTTCCACGTTGATACCATATCTTTGTAAGGTCACTTCATCAAAGCGCACCGTCTTAAACGCCGTCGTTCTTGCGCCGATACAACCCAAATTAAAGCGTTTCATACCCTTTACCACACGGCAAATTGCCGCAAAATCGTCAAGATTTTGTCTAAACGCTTCACTCAAAGGATGTACCACGTGAGGTTTCATCACCGTAAAGGGCAATTTGTATTGATAGAATACGTCGGTCACGGAGAATTTACCGCAATACGCGTCACGGCGGTGTTTGAAATCCATTTTGCCGATTTCGTCGGGATATGCCTGCATAAGCACGGGAACACCTACGTCCTGCAAAGCGGCAATCGCACCATTTTCGTCGATGAAGATGGGCATACACAAAATAACGCCGTCATATTCCCCTTCGTGGCTTTTAAGCCAATCGTGATACATTCTACCTTCGTCGCGCGTTTCAACCGCGCCGTAACGGGTGAGATTTTCGTCCATCGCGATGTATTCATATCCTGCGTCCGTAACCGCTTGAATCATATCTTTTCTTGCGCCCGTAATCAGCTCACCGGGCATAAAGCCTCTGTTTCCAAAATACAATGCAAATTTCATTTCAATTCATCTCCTTCAACGTTTTATATAATTTTTTATACTTTTGATATTGCCCCTCATACGCTATGTTTTGCGTATGATTAGGTTCAAACTCTTTCACGTACCGAACAAAGATATCGCGAGCCTCATATAGGTCTTTCGCCCCGCCGAGCGCGACGGCTTGTAACATAGCGCAACCGCAAAGTCCCCCCTCGGAAGAACGCAAAATTTTATAGGGAATATTTTGTATATCCGCTTTAATTTGCAACCACTTTTTCGAGTTCGCTCCACCACCTGTCGCAACCGCTTTTTCTACAGTGATCGCGTACCTGCCTGCCACCTCTGCATTCAAACGCATTTCAAAAGCCGTGCCTTCCATAAGGGATTTATAAAGCGTGAAATCGGTGGTTTCCGTCGTTAAATTCACGATAGCGCCTTTCGCATTCAAGTCCTGATACGGCGTACTTGCACCGCCAAAATACGGCAACGTCAAAATCCCCGTGGGCTCGTCCACCATATCCTTTTCGATATACGTAAAAAAGTCCTTTTCCTCGCCCTTATATCCATGCATAATTTTCTTACGTAACCAATTCATCGTCGAACCGCAAGAAAAGTTAAGAATATAAGTGCAATATAATCCTTCCAAAGCATACGGAACGCAAGGATACCCTTGTTTGCCCATTTCAATATCCGTAGGCTTATCCCTGAACAAGGTCGTGATACACTCCACCGTACCCATACCGTCCACCGCATCACCCGCTTCAAGTACACCTGCACCAAGCGACGTACATACTTGATCATGCGAACCAAGCACCAAAACGGCGTCTATGCCAAACTCCGCTCTCAGCTTTCCAACAATCGTTCCCGAACGCTTTGGATCGGAAAACAAAGACATGGGTATATCGAATTCATCTAAAATCTCTTTTGAGAAAGTTAATTTATCGACATCAAACGCACCCGTTCGCGACGCAAGTG
>JAFVQP010000087.1 GCA_017504735.1 Clostridia bacterium
AAAGACGGTACGTTTACTCTTTTGAATAAAAAGACTGGCGCTGTATATAACAACCAAAACCGTTTTGAAATTACCCCCGATTGCGGTGATGAATACAATTTCAAAGCCAACGGCGAAACCCGTATTTTGAACGATGAAACGGCAACGGTAACGCTTGTGGAAAGCAATGCTTTGAAAGCAGTTTATGCCATTTGCGTGAAAGCGGAAGGTATCAAACTGGACAGCGCTGTTACCGTATATGCGGATAGAAAAGAAATTCATTTCACGACGCGCGTAGAAAACCATTTGAAGGATATGCGACTTCGCGCAACGTTTGAAAGCAACCCCACCGCAAAATACGTTTATGCGGAAGGTCAATTTGACTTGATTCGCCGTAACATTCAACCTGCGGAAAGCTGGCAAAACCCTGACAACAGCCAACGTATGAATACCTTCTGCGTGGTTGGTAAGGACGAAGGGGAAGGCTTGTTGGTGGCAACCAAAGGCTTGTACGAATACGAAGTGTACCGCGATGGTAAAAACACGATGGGTATCACCTTGTTGCGTGCCATTGGTGAAATGGGCGACTGGTTCTATTTCCCCACCCCCAACGGGCAGATGCAAGGGGAATATGAATATTCCTATTGCTTAATTCCTTTTGATGCGGACTTTGGTTGCGCCGTGGCGCGTGGGTATGATTTCACCTATCCCAAGCTGTGCGCTTTGCAGGCGGATAAACACGACGGTGTGGATGCCTTGAAGGGTGTAACCTTGACCACGAAAGGCGTGCTTTTGACCTCTGCGGTGAAGAAAGCGGAAAAGAGCGAGGACGTGATTGTGCGTATGTATAACCCTATGCAGGATACGGCGCAGGTTGCATCTAAACAGACGTTCAAAACGACCAATCTTGCGGAAACTGCGGATGGTGAAACGGTTGGCGAATATAGCGTAGCATCCAAGAAAATTGTTACGTTGAAATTTGAAAAATAAAAACTTAAGCCGAAAGGCATAAGGAGGAAAAATAATGAAAAAAATCAAAAAGACATTATCGGTAACATTGCTTATGCTTGGCCTTGTGTCGATTGGTGCAGGCGCAGGTGTTGCAACGAATAGCGTGAACGTTGATCCCATCACGGCGAATGCTGAATTGTACCCTGATTGGACGTGTGCTCTTGATGAGCTGAACGCAATCGGAACTTCCACAAGCGGCGATATTTATGTAGAAGCTGCTGGTGAAGTTTATCAATTGGGGGCGGAATTTCCCTTTACCTTGCATGAAGATGGTCGTGAAGGTTTTGCGTTGAATGGCGCAGCATTTACACCTGAACTGTTAGAAGTTTCTAATGATAATGAAATACATATCAAATTGGGCTTTGAAGCGCAAGCAGGTGATGTTTTGACGGTAAACGGCGCATTCAGTAATGATGATGCATGGATGACCATCGAATTCAACAACTGTGCGTTGGTGTTTGACGGTAGCGATTGGGTAGCGCAAGGCGATGCCCCTGTGACGCCTGAAGTACCCGACGGATATACGACGCATACCATCGGCAAGCTTACCTTCCACGTAAATAGTACGATTGGTCCTGCAAGTGGTTTGAATAATCAGCTCTACTTGCAAAGAGAAGACGGCGAAGCGTTGCCTATTCAGGATTGGGGTGTGTTCTTCACGCACGAAAGCGGCGAAGGCTTCAAAATCAATAGTGAAGCGGCTACTGCTAATGAAATTAAGAGTACGGACGGCGGTTTCTTCTTATTGTTTAACGAATTGCAGCCTGGTGACGTTGTATCCATCAGCGGTACCTTCGTATGCGAAGCGGCATCTACAAAGTATGTGATTGAAGAAAGCGCATTTACCTGGACTGGTTCCAAGTGGGAAAAATACGTAGCCTATACGGAATATAACCTTGGCGCAGTCGTAAACATTTCCGATGGAGCGGCTTCTAATGGTTATTGCGTTTTTGCGGGCGTAAACCTGCCTATCAGCAGCTGGGATTATGCATTTGATTACGTTTCGGGCAACGGTATCACCGTAGACGGCACGATGATCAGCATGGTAAACAGCGTGAAATCGGTTGGTGACAAACTCTACGTGGATTTGGGCGCACCCGCAAACGTAGATTCCGTTTTGAAGATTGGCGGTGTATTCAGCAATACTGCAACCGCAGTAAAATACATCATTGAAGACAGCGAATTCAAGTGGGATGGCTCCGCATGGGTACCCTTGACGGAAGTTGAAATTCAATACACCACGTATACGATTAGTAAACTGGAAGGTGCAAACGGTTGTGCGGCGGATACAATTTTTGCATATTCTTTGGAAGGTGACGCACTT
>JAFVQP010000088.1 GCA_017504735.1 Clostridia bacterium
ATAACCAGTTTATCCTGCACACGCTCACTCACCTTTCCCAAACGAGAAACGTATTCTAAAATCGGTGCAGTTTCATGTGCAGAGCAAGGCCCGATGATCACCAACATTTTATCACTCTTCCCTGCAAGAACGTCGCAAATTTCTTTATCCCGCTGGATTTTTATCTCTCTCAAGGCGGGGGTCAATGGACTTCCCGCAATAAACTCCTCCGGGCCCGGAATATATTGTTGTTTTTCCAACATAACCTTATCTACCTTCTTTTGCGTTTTTTTCAATATATTCTTTTACTTCTTTTGTTACGTATTCATCAATCGGAGTTTGAAATTTCAAGCTATTCCGTACCATAGACGAGCTAACGTGCAATAAATCCTGCGGGCAAGGCAAATAGACCGCTGTCAAATCAGGGTCAAGTTTCTTACTTGCGTAAAAATTAGCGTTTTCATAATCCAAATCAATAGAATTACGGATACCACGCACGTAGAATTTTGTATTTTCCTTTTGTAACAGCTCCGCTACCGTCCCCATCGTACTAGTAATACGCACACGAGGATTATTTTTTACCGTCAAAGCAAGCATTTTTTCACGCTGTTCTAAGGTAAAATAGGGCTGTTTTTGCGGATTGACCATAATGGCAACCACAACCTCATCAAATAGCTTCAAACATTCGTCCATCAAAGCCTTATGCCCCAAAGTAGGGGGATCAAACGTTCCTGCAAAAATACATTTCTTCCTTTCGTCTTTCATGCTTATCCCCTTTTAAAAAAGCTAAGGTAGGCTTTCCCATACTTTCTTTCGTCATATTTTTCAAGCCCTTCAATTTCCCCTTCAAAGGGAATATCTCTTTCATAAACGGCAATCCCGCTTTCACTAAGCAAGCCTTTTTCCGCAATTTTTTTCAAAGCTTTTTCGCCATACTCCATACGGTACGGAGGATCGATAAAAATCAAATCAAACTGTCCACGCACTTGTTCAAGGCAAGCAAGATAATCCCCTTGCACGACCTTCGCCTCTACTCCGCCGACAGGAATTTTCAACGTCGTTAAATTTTTCTTAACGATGGCAATGCTATCCTTGGAAAAGTCGTTAAATACCACCTCTTTTGCGCCACGAGAAAGGCTTTCAATACCAAGCGCACCGCTACCAGCAAACAGGTCTAAAACACGCGCCCCATATATCTTTAAAGCAAGAATGTTAAAGAGTGCTTCCCTCGCACGATCCGAAGTCGGACGTACGTTTTCACCTGCAAATTCCGCCAACACTCTGCTTCTATATTTTCCACCGATAATCCTCATATTATGCCTCAATAAACCAAGTAAACTTGTCCAGTTCCACACGCAAAAATCGCCGTCAACGCATACCTGCCCATCTTATTTATGCTTTTTAGGCTTCGTACCAGGCAAGCCGCCGTAATTGATTTTCTTCACCTTACTTTCCTCAGCTTCCGCTGCACGCTGTGCAATTACTTGTTCGCGTAAGCGTTTATTTCTACGTGCATATGCGCCTGCAATATAGAAAGCGCCCGACACCGCAATAGGAATTAAAGCAAATACACAAGATACAAAATAGCTAATGGCTACCCCTGTCGCATTCATCAGATACAAAGGTACAACCGACCAACCCGTCAATAAAAAGCTAAGAAGCAATATCACCGCAAGTCCGCCTTTTACGTCTTGGCTGTCAATTTTTGCCTGATTGCAACCAAGCAAAATCCCAAACACAATGGTCAATACCGCCGTAAATGCACCAACGACAAAGCCTTTCCATACGCGATATTCTTTTACTTCTTTATGGGTAGACATCTTATATCCACCATCAAACTGCGCCTCTGACATACGCTTCACGTTGCCTGATACAAGCATTTCATACTGAGTACCGCCCTGTGCCCAAGCCAATAATGCGTTGTATGCCGCACCGCCAACAATACATACCACTGCCCAAGCGACTTCCTTTCCCGTCCAGTTCAATTCTTCTTTGACCGTCAGCATCAACAAAATTGTGCCTGCACAACAATACATCAGTGTAGAAGGCAATGAACTTTTCAACAGCTCCCATACGCTTCTACCAAATTTTTTTAAGTTCTTTTTTATTGCTTTTGTATCCATAATTCGTTATACCCCGAATATTTTTCTTATGTTATATTTGTATAATTTCTTCATCCGTCACAACAACGGATACCTTTTCGTCCCACGGCTCCGTCGGCACTTCGTTGACTATTTGAAAGCTATATCCAAAAGCCACACGCCTTGCTGTAGATTTTTTCAAAAATCGATCGTAATAACCGCCGCCGTAACCCAAACGATTGCCTTGCTTGTCCGCCGCTAAAAAGGGAATTACTGCAATATCTATCTCCCCTTCATGCTTTTCACCAACAGGTTCGCGTATGCCATAATCGGAAAGGGTGAAATCTTCACCGTACTCCACAGCGACCATTTCCCCATTTTCAATACGCGGACAACACACCCTATGTCCATCTAAAAGTAGGCGCTCTATCAAACCATCCGTAGGAGCCTCGCGGAAAAACGACAAGTAGATAAAAAATGTTAAACGCATACCTGGGTATGGCATTTCGCCAAAAACAGCCTGGTAAAAATGCTCTATCAGCCGTTCCTCTTTCACGTCGCGATTGGTATTTTCCATCCGCTTATTTTTCATATATGTGCGCAAACGCATTTTCTTCTCTTTTTGCGTGACCGTCACGTTTTCGTCAACGAAAGATAGTTTCCTCGTCATAAATCAACTCCGCACGGCGGGTTGCCGCACACAATACTTCATAAGTAATCGTCCCAACCGCCTTTGCAATTTTTTCCGCATCCGTTAGAACGGGCAACCAAGCCCCATACTTTAAATCACCAAACCGAATACACGCATCCATACAAAGATTGTTCGCATGTTCCTGCCAGTTTTCAAGTCCGTTTTTTTGTTGCCGTAAAAAACCATCGGCATACCCCACACGACAAACAGATAGCCGATCTATTTCCCGTCCGTCTGTTTCTTCGCCGTACCCAAAGCCGCCAAAAACATATTTTCTTCTAGCAACAACTTTTGCAAAGACCGTCATCCCTTTTTGCAGGTGTAAATCTTGAACCAGCTCCGTAGATACGCCCGTTTCCACATTTGCTTCACAAGGCAAGTAGCCATACAAGCCAAGCCCCACCCGCACCATATCAAACGTATACGCTTCCCCTAGCATTGCCCCATAAGAAGCACCCAGGTGTGCGATGAACGTCGAAAAGTACCTTTTCCCGACGGCAATCATCCGCATAAACGTTTGTCTTTGCTTCTCAGCGCAAGACAGGGTACACGCATATAAATGAGAATATATCCCCGTTACGTGCACATAAGGATTTTTCTGCAACAGCTTGCACACTTTCCCAAGCGTTTGGACGTTCATGCCATATCGGTTCATGCCTGTATTTACTTTCAAATGTACGTTTATGGGCAAACGGTATTCTTCACAAACCTTGCAAAGCAGGCGCGCCGTTTTCAGCGTATCCACGCTAGCAGTAAAGCCATTCACCGCCAAAGCATATCCCTCTTCCGCTGTCGTCGGAGGGGTAAAAACGAGAATTTCCTTACCGCAAGCCGCCACGCGAATGGCGATAGCCTCTTCTATCAATGCAACAGCAAAACAATCCGCTACACCGCTTAAAGCCGCCGTCACCGCCTCCGCGCCGTGACCATAAGCATTCGCCTTCACCACAGCGCAAAGCCGTTTACCCGTCAATGCCGAAAATCGCTCGGCATTTTTCACAATATTGTCTAAATGAATAATCGCTTTTACCTTCTGCATTCTACATTATATGCAGTAGGGGTAATTTTTGCTACTTTATTTACTGAAAATAATTCTATGACAGTTATCACATTCGATACTTGCGCCGCCGGTCAATTTATTTCTTGCCGCAAGAGGCGGTTCCATACTACAGAAAGGACATCTATTACCCACCATCTCACCAACGACGGGGAAAATTTTCTCCTTTCGCTTCGTGCGATAAATTTCCAGCATTTCCGCAGGCACATCCTTTTCAATTTTGGCAAGAGCTGATTCCAGTTCCTTCTTCTCAGGTTCACGCGCCGCTTTTACCGCCTTGTATTTTTCCGTTGCATCCGCATATTGTTTCTGTGCGGAAAGCACCTGCTTCTTCAATTTTTTATATTCTTCATCGGTGGCGTTGATATTTGCTGTCAAAGCTGCAAGGTCAGCCTTCAACTTTTTAAGCTGCTCCGCAAGCGCCTGCGCCTTCTTTTTATAGAATGCGATATCCGCGCCGCCCGTTACCAACTCGTCCAAATTTTCAAAATCATTCAAAGATTCTTCCGCGTGCGTATATTTTTGTGTGAGCTCCATCGCTTCCGCCTGCAACGCCGCCGCTTTTACCTCCAACGCATCCAACTTTTCAGGGGCTGCTTCAAGGAATTTTTTAAACTTAACGTATTCCTTTCTCTCCTCGCAACCTGCAATTTCGCGTTCCAGCTTATAAAGCTTTGCATCCGTTTCTTGATACTGTAAAATAGCTTGTAACATAATATATCTCCCTCCCGTTAAAACAGTTTGTCTTCCGTGTGATAAACACAAGGAATTTCCAACCGCTCACGGATTTTTTTATAATATTTTTCAAAACCGTATTGTTCGGACGCATAATGCGTCAAGACAATTACGGACATACCCGATTCCACCAATAATTGTATAAGATGATGTTTGAAATCGGAAGAAATCATCACCTGCGCGCCCATTTCTTTTGCGTAAAGAATAGAACGTTCATCTGCGCCTGCGCCACAAAAACTAGCAATACGCGTAATTGTTCCGTCTAGATTGCCGTATGCAAAGACGTTTTGAGTGGTAAAAACCTTCTTGATGCCGTCCGCAAGCGACCGCAAAGATATGCCTTTTACATCATATACTCGACCGTATCCGCCATCTTCCACGGGGTGCTGAATTGCAACTGAACGCATACCTGCCCCCTCCGTTTCTCCTGCCGCAAGCAAAATTCCTTCCATCAAGCTTTCATCAATACCGCCCTTTGCAACGTCCAAATTTAAGTGCATGGAAATCACCGATATACCCGCCTGGATGCATTTTACCAACTTTTCACCAAGCAACGTCTTATCACTAAGGCAAATGTGATCAATTTTTCCATAGATAACTGGATGGTGTGTAATAATTAAATTTGCACCGCAAGTCAACGCCTTATCAATAGCCGCATTGGTCAAGTCCAAAGTAAACACAATCCCCGTCACTTCCTCGCAAGCCTCTACCAACAAACCGCTGTTATCATACGCGCCCGCCGTGCGACAATATTCATCACTTAAACGCTTGGGTGCAATTTCATCTGCTATCTTATAAACTTCACTTAATTTCACCGCTCAACACTCCTTCTAAACGAGCCTTTCTATTCAGCAAATCTTCCTTGCTTGCGTCTTGTAAGTTTGGCTGCGCCAAATACCTATCAATCCCTGACAACAGCTTTCTGATTCTCGCTGTAAAAGCATCTGGAAAAGTTTTTAAATTATCTCTGCCAAACTCGTATTCCGCATCCGTATAAGGGGTTTCATCAAATACCTGCTCCCCTTCTTCGCGTCTTCCACCGACAATCACATCGTAAAATTTTACGTCTTGGAAGGTGTAATCCTTTTCAATATATCCACCATTTTCAAGAATATACCGACGCAATTTTTCTGCATCGTGCATCGGTTGAAAGACAAAGTATTTAGGCATAAAACCATGTTTCTCATTCGACAAAATGGATACAATTTCACTGCCGCCCATGCCAGCAATCAACACTTCGTCCACGTCACTAGACACACCGAAAAAGCCGTCACCCAACACGGAAACCGCCTTACCTTGTCGAATGTAAGGCGCAAGTAAGGTTTCCGCTTTTGCAAGACTCCCCTTGCTCACGTCGGACAAAATTGCCTTTTCGCACAATCCATTTTTGAGCATATATTCCGAGCAATAGCCATGGTCGCACCCCACATCAGCAAAGGTATCCACCTTTTTCAGCAACGAACACAGCGTATCAATCCTCTTTCCGTAAGCCATTATTCGAGGAAATCTTTCAATTTTTTACTACGCGAAGGGTGACGAAGCTTTCTCAAAGCTTTCGCTTCGATCTGACGGATACGTTCACGGGTAACGTTAAATTCTTTGCCTACTTCTTCCAAGGTTCTAGGCTTACCATCGTCAATACCGTAACGCAAACGAAGCACCTTTTCTTCACGAGGGGTCAAGGTATCCAACACGCCGAGAAGCTGCTCTTTCAACATCGTCGTCGCCACCGAATCGCTAGGGGTCATCGTCTTTTCATCTTCGATGAAATCGCCAAGATGGCTATCTTCTTCCTCACCGATTGGCGTTTCCAAGGATACGGGATCTTGTGCGATTTTTTGAATTTCGCGTACACGATCTTCCGTAACACCCATTTTTTCCGCAATTTCTTCAGGGGTCGGTTCACGGCCAAGTTCCTGCAACAATACACGTTGTACGCGCGTCAGCTTATTAATCGTTTCCACCATATGCACGGGAATACGAATGGTACGTGCTTGATCCGCAATGGCACGAGTAATCGACTGACGAATCCACCAAGTCGCATAGGTAGAGAACTTGAAACCCTTTTGGTAGTCAAACTTTTCTACCGCCTTCATAAGACCAAGGTTCCCTTCCTGAATCAAATCAAGGAAAAGCATCCCGCGCCCTACGTAACGCTTTGCAATCGAAACAACCAAACGCAAGTTTGCTTCGGAAAGACGTTTTTTCGCCGCAACGTCATCCTCTTGCATGCGTTTTGCAAGCTCTACCTCTTCATCCGCAGAAAGCAAAGGCACACGGCCGATGTCCTTCAAATACATTTTTACAGGGTCGTCCAAACCAATATCAGACAATGCCTGCTCGAACAATTCGCGGTCGCGTTGTTCTTCGTCCACGATTTGAATCCCTGCTTCGTTTAAGGATTTGTAGATATAATCAATCTGTGTAGGATTGGTATCATACTTTTCCATAATGTCGCAAAGTTGGTTGGTGGTGATGCTGCCTTTCTTGCCGTAATTATCAACAATACTAGCAAGAACTTCATTGAGTTTTTGTTCGGATATACTCATTTTTTATCCTCCGTTAATACCAAACAGTTTTCTGTTTTTCCCTTTTTTTATTTTTTCTTTTAGTTTCAACGCATACCTGCCCGCTTCATTTTGGGTTTTATGCTTTCTTAAGCGCATTGCGCTTTTGTACACATTCGCTCAATTTTTTTGCTATCTCTTTACGTTCGGTTTCTTCCGTTGCCTTCACGTAGTCTTGATTCAGCTGTGCAATTTCTTCCTCGATTGCTTCCTTCCGCAAGGTCTTTAAGCTATCGTTAAAGAACCTTTCCGCAATTTCACCTACCAGCTTATCACCGTAGTTCAAATCTAAAATCGCATTAAATTCTGCACAATTTTCATCCAACAATTCAAAAAGTTCACTCGGTCGAATCCGTTCGCCCTTCTCCAC
>JAFVQP010000089.1 GCA_017504735.1 Clostridia bacterium
TTGTCGGAAGGCTACTACCTTGCGATTGGCAACACGGATATTGGCTCCGAATGGTATAAGTACGTAAAACTTTCCGATGCTGTGGTAAACGGCGAAGAAGCTTTGACGTTTACCGTAACGACAAGCGACGGTAAGTGGGATTGGATTAAATTCCGTCAGGACGGCAGTGTCGATGCGGATAACATTGCGGGGAAGTTGGCTTAAATCTTACATGGCAGAAAAGTCTTGCGTAGGAAACTACGCAAGACTTTCCGCCAATTAAAAAACGCGCGTGCATATACGTGCACAATGAGAGTTGAAAAAATATTTAGGAGTTGACTTTACATGAAAAAGGTCAAAATACAAAATTGGCAGTTAGAATTTGACGGACGTACGATTCCGGCAAACGTGCCTGGGGATATTACAATCGATTTATATAATGCAGGGATTGTAAAAAATCCCTATTTCGGTGACAACCAAAAGGAAAATGATTGGATTCCCCGTCAGGATTTTACGTACATTACGGAAATCGAAGCGGACGAAGCCTTGCTGGTAGAGGAATCCGTTCAGCTTGTCTTTAACGGCATTGACGTATATTCAGACATTTACTTAAACAATCAGTTGATTGGCAGTACGGACAATATGTTCCTGCAATACCGCTTTGAGGTACGCGACGTATTGAAGAAGGGGAAAAACTTCCTTCGCGTTGAGATGAAATCCACCTTAAATAGGATGGATACCTTTGATATGACGGGGTATTATGCAATTTTCAACCTGAAAAGAATGTTCGTGAGAAAAGCGCAGTGCCATTTTGGTTGGGATTGGGCACCGAAGATTTGCGCGTACGGTATTTGGGAGGACGTATATCTCGAATACGGTAACAGATGCCGTATCGACAGCGTATATACCGTAGCGGACGATAAAGGGAACGTAACCCTGTTTACGGAACTGAATTACAACATTTTCATCACCAAGGATAACGATCAAAAAAAGGTAAACCTTGTTTATGCGGAAGAACAGGGGGATACGTTGCATTATTACGTATCTAAAACACCGTATGGAAACGATTATTTGAAAAAATCGGTAAAGGTGACGGGTAAAAAGAATTTTGGTTGCTTTACGATGAACGATTTTCAGCTTTGGTGGCCGATTGGCTACGGCGAGCATCCCTTGTATAACTACAAGGTAGAGCTGGAGAGAAACGGTGAAATCGTACATACGGAAACGGGTAGATTTGCATTCCGCAGCGTACAGCTTGTAGAAGAACCGAAAGGGGATTCGCTGCTTGGTTACGAATTGAAAATCAACGGGGAAGCGATATTTGTCCGTGGTGCAAACTGGATTCCTATCGAATGCTTTACGGGCGTTGTGCAGGATGAGAAATACAAACGCCTTGTAGATCTTGCAAAGGACGGAAACTTTAATATGCTCCGTGTTTGGGGTGGCGGGATCTATGAAAAGGATATCTTTTACGACCTTTGTGACGAAAAAGGTATTTTGGTATGGCAGGATATTATGCTTGCTTGCGCGGATATTCCCGAAGATAAACCCGATTGGGTAGACAATATGCTAAAGGAAATCGAATATCAAGTGAAGAGATTAAGAAATCATCCCTCGCTTGTATATTGGTGCGGCGGCAACGAAAAAACGGGCAGCTGCGGCAGACATATTACAAAGGGCGATTTCTTCGTAAACTGCATTATGCAGGGTTTGATTGCACATTTGGATAAAACTCGCCCGTACGCTCGTCAAAGCCCTTGCAGCTGGACGGATGTAGGCAATGATATTACTTCGGGTGAAAGCCACCACAACTCCTTTGAAAGAAGCCTTTTAGAGGGCGTGGACAAATATAGAAAGCTGGTTTCCGAAAAGGTTGTACCGTTTATCTCCGAAGCGGCGCTTATGGGGCCGAATACGGTGGAAACGAATGAAAAGATTTATCCTGCGGATAAACTTTGGCCGATGAACGAACTTTGGGACGATAGATTGATGGAAAATCCCTACGGCATCGTACCGTTGACCTTTGCGCAAA
>JAFVQP010000006.1 GCA_017504735.1 Clostridia bacterium
ATACCCAAAGGTCGGGTTTTTCCGTTTGGTTTTGGAATTTCTACACGGCGTACTGTTTTAGGATTATACCAGTTAAATTTCCTCCTAACTCTTTCGATTACTTCTTCGGTAGATAATGAATTTATATCATCTATTGTTAAACCATCCGTACCTGGTGTTTTCGCACCTTTATTGCCTTTTACATTCCTGTATGCAAGTAATATATTTTCGGGACAAATAATTAACTTCGATAAATTATTAAAATTCTTTCCTGCTTTACTTTCTTCAAACAAAGCATGACGAACACCGTCCATATTATACATTTGGGTGTTTGTTTTCTTCCGATTCTGTTTTCGATTGTTTTTGGTTTGATTTTGACTGCTTGCGTTATTCATGGAACATCACCCCTCTTCTCCAGGATAATCTTTTTGTCTTACCCGAATCCACAATCAATCGTTATATGTTTCTTTTATTTTACAATGACTTGTGGCTATTCCTCCACTTCCATTACAGAAGCTTCTACGGTCATGCCACTACTTTCACCATATATTCAACTGCTTATTATTCTTCGTCAGTTTCATCTTTCGATGTATATGGCTTCCCTCGTTCCGATAATCTTATCCATATCTATTAAGGGTTAGGTGTTTGCTATAGGGTAAAAGGCTGGGTAGTGCCTGTAACACTACAAGGTTGTTCGTTTCAACCATACTTACTAAACCTCACCTTTATATTACCTATTTTTCAATAGGTTCGAGCCCCCGTACATTCGCAAATTTGTCAGGCAATGCGTTGCCATTCTCACCATACCTATATTATAGGACACCCGACCTATCGGCTACCATATTGAGATATCCCAACTTAGGTTGCTTTCAGCCGACTTCAGCGAGCTTCAGACCTATCCGCAGATACGCCTGTCGCAGTATTAGTGTAGATGTTTTAAGGCGTTACCCTCTCATTCCATCTATCAGATTATCAGTTCTCCAAAGAATTGATTTTTTTTCTTTGTGCCCAACCTTTTCAGTTAGGAACGAGTCGCACGATTGAGCGCACGGCAACCTTCATAACTGATATTCGTTGTAACGATAACCACTGCGTCGGGGTGTCTTTCGATCACTTCGCCGTTCGGTAGCGTAATCGACCCGCCTTGTTCCAGCAAAGAGTTCAAGCCAACCAATACGCCTGGTTGCATAATCGTCGTCGGCTCCTGCACTTCTACTACGTATCCGTACTTCAATGCCTTCAAGAAATCCGTTTCCGCATACCGAAACGATTGACCTTGCGATTTACCGCCCGATGCCGAGAACAGCTCTTGCATTTTACCCATTACTTTTTCCATAACAAGCTCAATGCATTCCTTCGAGGTTGCGTCGTCCTTATCCTGACCTGTCAATTGCTTATACACGCCCGCAGCGTCCCAATCAATTTCTTCCACGTCGGGAAGGTTCATTAGTTTCGCTACGTTTTCGTAGGTAATACCGCCCATAGCGTTCAGCTTGTCAAGTTCTTCTTGAATCGCTGGATCGCTCGGCTTTTCCCCGTCGGTATCAGGAATAATTTGACCTGTAAAGTCAAAGATTTCCGTATTCGCCGAACACGTGTATTTCATATACGGCAACCCTAACCCAGCAGCAATCGCTTGCGCTGCCATCGTTTTACCCGTACCCGCAGGACCGCGAAGTAAAAAGTTACGCATCGGCAAAGAGTTCTTCGTCGTGCTTTGCGCATGGTTACAAACGTCCACTACCGATTGCGGAACGATATACCACGCAGGGATTTTCGGCACGAGCAATTCTTCCATCGGCGAAAGCGTACGCTTGGAAAACGCATACTTCCCTTTCAATGCTTCAGGATCCATTATCTTTTTTGCAGGTTTGATTTTTACGCTGCCGCCTTTGCTCGCAGCAAAAATAGAAAACTCGCCTGCCTCTACCGTCTCAGGTTCATATACCCCAGATTCAATGTGGACCTTGGACAACGTTAACAGATTTCCCGCCGCGTCCACGTCCACTGCTATATGTTCTAGAATTTTATCGTCTTGCACCCTGCGGTAAACGTTATCGCAAAGAATCCCCATAAGGTTTCGTGCAATACCCATATCGGGGAAGTTGGCTTTGTATTGGTCGTAATACGCCATAAACGTTTCCGAAAACTCCGTTTCTTCCTTCAACGTCGGGAACATCGCCATAATAACCGCTGCACCGTCCCGATTCGCGTCGTTGAGTATATACGGATGCATAGCGCCTGAGTCTTTAGAATACACCCCTGCGCTCAAAGCACCGCTTAACGGCTCGTAAACGACCAAATGATACTCGTCTTCTATGGAAGATTTATATTCCGCAATATTCCTATTTTCTTGCGTCCCTACTGCGCCGTCAGCCGTTCTGGACATACACGCGCATACCGCGTGAATGCCTTTGATTACCGTGGCGCAAAGCGTTGATTCAGTACTCGCGCCAAACTTGGATGCGGCGTTTACTTTTTTTCCTTCCCCCGAATACGGATCGGGAAGAGAACGCCTAAAATTAAACAGATTTTTGATTGCTGCACTACTCATTTCTATTTATCTCCTTTGATTATTTTAATAAAATTTGAATTCCTTCGCCTGGAAGAATATTGATTTGCTCCAGCCCTGCTTTTATCAGTTCCTTGCAAATATTTTCCCAGCATTTTTCTTCTGGCAACTCGCTTGCTAACAATACGAGTTCGTTCTTGCCTTGACCGATAATTTCGTTACATCTCTCGTTTAATTCCAAAAGATGCTCTTCTACCCACTCGAATGCTATACGTACGCTTTCATCCTGACTGCTTGCAGGAATCGGCTTCGGTGCTTCTTCTATGGGTTGCTCTTCGATGAGAATCTCCATAGTGGTAACAAAACCGTCTTGGATGGCAATTCTCGCTCTCTTGTAGTCGCCGTCCTTGTTTAAGCGGATATATACCTCTTCGTCTTTTTGAAAAAACTCCTTCCAATTTGCAGATTCCCAAATCCATTTTGCGTTCGGGTATTCTTTCGCAACCAAGCAAGAAATCTTTTCTACGGCAAATTCGTATTTTTTATCCCAAACAGATTGGTCGTCATACACGTTAGGAATTACGGGCTGTTGCCTAGGTTCTTCTTGCTTTTCCTGTATCTCTTTTTGCGGGAAGAGTACGCGTTTAAGCAGCACCACGCCTCCCACTAAGATTACGACAAGAATCAACGGCCATAACCGAAACATATACAAAGCAAAACAGATTACTCCAAGAATGATCGCGATATCGCGTGTGCGTTTTTGATAATCAGACATTATTTTTTACCTCCTTCGGTGGATTAAATGTACAAAAAATATAGTTTTCGTTATACTCCATGTGGTGACAAATATATTTCTCATCCACACAGTTTTGTTGGCATAAAACCTTTGGCGTTTCTTTGCCTTTTTTAAGCTTTGGACGCCTACATTTTGGAATGTATACATGTAAATTACAATCGCTTTCACAAGCCCTACGAATGATAATTGCCACGGGCATGTCTGCGTTCACCAGTTTTCTTACCCCTGTTTTTTCATCCAGGGCAACCGAGCCTAACACCACTTCTACAAGGCTTGCCTGCGGTACGATCAGCGCGTTTTCATAACTGCTTACGTCGTAATATAACTTGATACCGTACTGACGGTTAAACTTGATTTTTTCAAGAATCAGGTTTAATTCCGCATCGTTAAGACAGCCTTGCGTGGCGTTCTTCAAAATGAACTTTAATTTTTGGCGTTTTTGCCTGTCCGTCAGATTGTTAAACTTGTCGTTTTCCATCTCTTTCTCCTCCGTTATAAAATAAAAAAGGGCGCATGCAAATCCCTTTCGTTCATCACATACGCCCTTTGATTGTTAATTACTATTGAATACGGTATCAATAGTAATCCTCGCTGCCGGATACGGGCGCGTACGCTTTCTTATTTACGCTCGCCGTTCCCTTCTTTTCCGTCTTTTTCGGTTTAGACTTAGGGGGTTCTTCTTCCTCTTCATCATCGTCATCCGAGTCCGACTTTTTGCCCGTGCCTACATACTCCACCCTCGATACTTTGATAACGGATGCGTGTTTGGGTTCCCCTTCTTCATCTTCCCAGCTGTCGAAGTACTTTTCCCCGGTAAGCGCGATAACTGCGCCTTCCTTGAGCTTCATCTTCTTGATCTGGTCACAAATAGGTCCAAACGCTTTCACCGTTTCGTTTTCCCAATAGGTGTTGTTATCGGCATTCGCATCGTAATGCGGAATACCTATGCGGAAACGCACCGATTCTCCGTTTTCAGAGAACTTGAGCGCTTCAGTTTTGTCGTATCCAGGGGATACAACGGCCTTAGTGATACATACGCTATAAATCATATAATTTCTCCTTCGCAAGCACTTCGCCTGCTATAAATTTATTTATCTCTTCCGCTGTTTGCGGTTGAAACCGAATTGAAAACAAAAAGTCGGTTAATTACAATAACCGACCTGAAAATTTGAAACTATTATTTTCTAAAAAATAAAGACACTAAAAAATTGAAAGCTAATTATAAACCCTACACTAAATACATTCTATTCTTGACAATCAAGCGGATAACTGCGTCAACAACGTCGTCCCGCCTTTTTGCAGCCAGCATCTCATATTTCAATCTATCACCCACCTGTATGCGAGACGGATTTATTCTTTCAGATAAAGCCACACCAAACTCGTCATGCTCGTAGTCTAACGGATTTACTTTATTCTCGATTAAGAAAACCACCTCTTCGAGCCGTAAGGAACGTTTACCGCTTTGATACCAGCGCACAATCTC
>JAFVQP010000090.1 GCA_017504735.1 Clostridia bacterium
AAGACGCCTAAAGGCGTCAATTCGTGTTGGTGGAGGTGGTCGGAGTTGAACCGACGTCTTACTCGGCTGCCAAAAAACTTTCTACATACTTAGTTTATCTATTATTTCTTAAATTTCCAACGCGGGTAAACACGCTTTGAAAACCGCAGAAGGCTGAATACTCTTACCACGACACCTTCCGATCAAGGCAAGAGTGTTCCGTCTTAATGACGCCGCGACCCCAACCGACGGATTAATCGGGCGCGACGATTCGTTAATAAACGAAGTTACGCTGCAAGAGCGTAGTTTGCATTTCTATTTGCATTTAAATTTAAGTGGAATGTTTTATCGTAGTCACTCCGTCTACGGTATGCTTATCCTTTCGCTCACCGGCAATCGAATCCGGGGCACCCCCATATTTGGGCTGTTGTTTTATTATACACAAACTTTACCTAAAAGTAAACACTTTTTTCTTCATTTTTTCATTTTCTAAAGGTAAAAGTGCTACCAAGGCAGGAAATAATCGTCAATTTGACAATTTTTTTCGTTGAAACATTGACTTTTACCGCACAGTTTTATATAATATAAAGGAACTAGATACATAAAGGAGTTTATTATGAAACAAAAGAAAAGAAAAACGATTGCGCTGATTGCGCATGACAACAAGAAATCGGAAATTGTAAATTGGGCGCTGAAAAACAAGGCAACCTTGGAAAAATACGACCTCTGCGGTACGGGGACGACGGCAAAATTGATTTCGGAGGCAACTGACCTTACGGTAAAACGTTATCTTTCTGGGCCTATGGGCGGTGACTTGCAAATCGGTGCGAAGGTGGCAGAACACAAAATTGATATCGTGATTTTCTTTTGGGATCCGCTTGAATCCCAACCTCACGATCCCGACGTAAAGGCTTTACTTCGTATCGCCGTGGTGTATGATATCCCCATTGCAACCAACCGCGCAACTGCGGATTACGTTATCCATTCTACCTATATTGAAAACTAAGTTTGAGGTGTAAAATGATTGTAAGAGAGTACATAAAAGAATTTGAAAAACTTGGTTTTGGTATGTTTGTGCACTTTGGTGCGTATAGCTTGATCGAAAAGGGCGAATGGGTAAAAGAGGTACACCGGATACCCGATGAAGAGTATCTTAAGGCGGTGGAACGCTTCAATCCCGACGAAAATTGGGCAAAGGAATTGGTTTCTACGGCGAAAGCGGCAGGGTGTAAATATATCACCTTGACTACCCGACATCACGATGGGTTTTCCCTGTTTGATACCTGCGGTTTGAATACGTATGATGCGCCGCACGTTTGTGGCAGAGACATTGTGCGTGAGTTCGTAGATGAATGCAACGCGCAGGGGATTATACCCTTCTTCTACCATACCCTTTTGGATTGGTGGCATAAGGATTTCAACAGCGATTTTAAATCCTACCTTGTGTATTTGCGTGCGAGTGTAGAGTTGCTTTGTAAAAATTACGGCAAAATCGGCGGTATTTGGTTTGACGGTATGTGGAGTAAAAAGGATGAGGATTGGGAAGAGGATGCTTTGTATGGTATGATTCGCAGTTATCAGCCTGATGCCATGATTATCAACAATACGGGTTTGAGTGCACGCGGTGAGCTTGGACATATCGAGTTGGATTCGGTAACCTTTGAAAGAGGAAAACCCGGTGCAATCAATATGGAAGGGGCACCCAAGTACGTAGCGAGTGAAATGTGCCAAACAATGAACGAGCATTGGGGCTATGCGGCAAACGACTTCCGTTATAAGTCCTTGGAGTCCTTGATTGAAGATTTTTGTGTTTGCAGAAGATATGGCGCAAACTTCCTTTTAAACTTAGGGCCGATGGGCAATGGGTTATTGCGTCCGTTGGATAAGGCGATTTTGACGGAAATTGGCCGTTGGGCAAAAATCAACGAGGAAGCATTGTATCTTGCTCGTCCTTGTGGAATTTCTGAAACGAGCAAACCCAAGGATTTCGTTTTGGAGAAAGACGGTGCGTATTATCTTTTCTGCCATCAGCTTCCTATGATGGCAAGTATTGACGTACAGTTGAACGAGGATGCAAACTTTATGGACACCTTTGCATTTGATAAAAAGATTAAATCAATTACTTGGTTGGACGATCCAAAGTCGGCGGTGCGCTTTACCGAAAATGGTAACGGCACGGTAACGGTGCAGAGCGATGCCTACAAATACGGCACACACCTTGTTGTCCGCGTAGCGAAAATTGTTGTAGAATAAGCATACCAGGTATGCGTTGAAGTGGATGTATGCGGAGGATACGATGAAAAATGGTAATGCGTAGGAAGCTGGATAAGAAAAGAGCTTTTGTCATTTCTTGCTTTTTCGGTGGTATGTATTTACTTGTGGTCACAATTGTAGGCTTGTTGTTATATGCGCTCGAACTTGTGGAATGGAGTGCTATCATTACCATTTTATTGGGCGGAGTTATTATAGGTATTTTTTTGGGTGTTTGCCTATATTTTATTTTATGGTTGTGGACCAATGGATTTATGTCTACTGACGTTAAGGATAAACTTGTATCTGAATCAGCTTCTATGCTAGAGTCTGAGATTGAATCCAAGCCTATGTATGAAGATTGCAAGGTGGCGTTGGATGAGATAGAATATGAAAGAATTGCAAAACAACGGAGAAAAGAGAAAGAGGATAACTTAAACGCATTGAAAACTTTGTTGGATAATGGTATCATTACGCAGGATGAGTTTGAGGTGAAGAAAAAGCGAATTTTAGACTTATAAGCATACCAGGTATGCGTTGAGAAGGGAATATGTGGGGGCAAAATGGATAAAATCTTAATACACGGCGAATTGGATAAGAAATGCGCTTGGGGCATTTCTTGCCTTTTCGGCGGTGCATATTTTCTTGTAGGTATAATTTTAGGCGTACTGTTATATGTATTTGAGCTGATAGAGTTGGGCGGCTGTATCGCCTTTTTTGCGGGTGGATTTATTTTGGGCGTTATTTTTGGCGCTTGTATGTATTTGGGTTTATACCTGGCGGTTAATGGATTTAAGGTTGCGGATACAAGTTTTTGGATTGAGGGAATAAACTTTAATCGGAAAGATATTTTGTTTATAAACGATATTGCTTTTTCGGGCATACAAATAAGGTTGAGAAATTCTCCTTATAGGGTGAAACGTATAAAATATCTTAAAAATCGTGATGAAATTAAAGCCATTCTTATACATAAGCCTACACTTCCAGTACCTGTGGTTGATTCTGAGCCGATGTATGAAGATTGCAAGGTTGCGGTAGATGAAGAGCCCATGTATGAGGATTACAAGGTTGCGGTAGAGGAACCTGTGCGCCCAGTAGCGATTAAAGCGAATGACAGCCAACGTGAGGGAATACAATTGTTGTTGCGCGTGTTTTCGGAGATAGCGCAAGAACAGCAAAAAGCGGTAAAGCCGAAGCGTGCAATAAGCCCTCAACAACGAGTGGGGGCGCAAGCGTTGGTAAATACTTTATCGAAAATTGCTAAAAAAAGACAAAAAGAGGAAGAGGCTACGCGCAAAGAAATAGCAAAAAAGCGCAGACAAGAAAAAGAAGAGGATTTAAATGCGTTGCAAACTTTGTTTGTGAAGGGACATCTTACTCGAAAAGAGTATGAGGAAAAAAAGAAACGCATTTTAAGGGTAACGACTACCACGTATCCGTTGAAATGAAAAAAGCACCCGGAATCGGGTGCTTTTCATTTTTGGATTTTACGCTTCGTATTCAAAGCAGGGGATAGGCTTTAACTTGAATTCATTGAGTACATGCAAACGGTCAATTTTTGCCTTGACCGTTTCGTCCTCGCATACGCCCGTACGGATATATTTATCCAAGGCTGCGTAGGTGAAACCCAAATTGTCCTCGTCCGTTCTATCCGTTAAGCCGTCGGAAGGAACTTTTTCCACCAAGTTTTTGGGCAAGCCCAAATGGAAGCCGATTGCCTTGACTTCTTGCACAGTCAATTTACCCAAAGGTGCAAAATCGCCTGCCGCATCGCCGTAACGGGTGGAATAGCCAACCCAATCTTCGGATAAATTGCAGGTATTTGCCACTCGGCCATTGTTTGATTGCGAAAGGGCGTAAAGGGTGGACATACGGATACGAGGGGGGAGATTGACACGTGTTTGGCGGGTGATTTCTACGCCGCTTTCTTCCAAGGCTTGAAGCACGCCGTCCACCGCTTTTTTAATGTTACAAACATAATAGGGGATACCCAGGTATTCGACGAGTTGTTTGGAACAGTCAATGTCAGGCTGTTCGCCGTTGGGCATTAATACCCCAATAACACGGTCTTTCCCAAGCGCTTCCGCACACAATGCGGCAACCACGCTCGAATCCTTGCCACCTGAAATTCCGATGACGGCATTACAGCCTTTTCCGTTTTGTTCAAACCAATCGCGGATCCATTGTACCGCGTCTTTCGTTGCTTTTTCTACGTTAAACATATTTTTCCTCTTTTAGCAAGCGCTGTTAAATGCCAAACAACAAATCGCCGTAGGTAGGCATCGGCCAGAAATCAGCGGCAACCAAGCCTTCCAATTCGTCAGCAGCCTTGCGTAATTTTTCCATAATGGGAATTACTTTATCACGGTAGTACACGGACAGCTTTGCGACACCGTCAATTTTTTTCGTGACGGTCAACGCTTTTTCCAAAGACAACGCCTGTTTATAAGCGTCGGCGGTGAGGCTGGAGATTTCCGTCAGCGTATCCGCTTCGTATGAGCAGTCGAGCTCGGCGCAAACCGATTTTTTCGACAAAACGGTGGCAGACAGCTGTTGCGCGTATCTGCTAACCGCAGGCAAAATTTCCTTTCTTGCCATATCCACCATGGTTTTTGCCTCAATGTCGATGAGGTTGCAGTAGCTTTGCAGTAGAATTTCCAAACGGGAATGCATTTCACGTTCGGTGTAAACCTTGTGCGAGGTGAACAATTCCACGTTTTTCTCCGCTACGAAATAGGGGAGCGCATCGGGCGTTTTTGCAAGGTTAAGAAGTCCGCGCTTTTTCGCCTCGGCGAGCCATGCATCGTCGTAGCCGTTGCCATTGAAGATGATGCGCTTGTGTTGTGTGATTACACGTTTAATCAAGGCGTGCAAATCATTTTCAAAGTTCGTGCTGTTCTCAAGCTCGTCAGCAAACTGTTTCAAAATTTCCGCAACAGCGGTATTCAACATGATATTCGGGTCGGAAACGGATGCGGACGAACCGAGCATACGGAACTCGAATTTATTCCCCGTGAAAGCGAAGGGGGAAGTACGGTTTCTATCGGTCGTGTCCTTGGGGAACTTCGGCATGGTATGCACGCCGACACGGAGCAATTCCTTTTCTTTCGTATCGTAAGGGATATCCTTTTCGATGGCTTCCAAAATTTCCGTCAACTCCGTACCGAGGAAGATGGAAACGACTGCAGGGGGAGCTTCGTGGGCACCCAAACGATGGTCGTTGCCTGCCGTTGCAACCGCTACACGGAGCAAATCCTGATAATCGTCCACCGCCTTAATTACCGCGCAAAGGAAAAGCAGGAATTGCGCGTTTTCATTGGGAGTATCGCCAGGTTCCAACAAATTTACACCTGTATTTGTGGAAATTGACCAGTTGTTGTGTTTACCGCTGCCGTTGACACCCTTGAAAGGCTTTTCGTGGAGCAAACACACCATACCATGGTTTTTGGCGATTTTTTGCATAATTTCCATCGTCAGCTGGTTGTGATCCGCCGCGATATTGGTGGTGGCGAAGATGGGGGCAAGCTCGTGCTGGGCGGGTGCCGCCTCGTTGTGTTCGGTTTTTGCCAAAACGCCGAGTTTCCAAAGCTCCTCGTTCAAATCGTTCATAAACGCCTGCACGCGAGGCTTGATTACACCATAGTAATGCCCCTCAAGCTCCTGACTTTTCGGGGGCTCAGCGCCAAACAAGGTACGACCCGTATAAACAAGGTCTTTGCGTTTTTTGAAAAGGTCTTTGTCGATGAGGAAGTATTCCTGTTCGGGGCCAACCGTCGTTTTCACGGAGGTAACGTCTTCGTTGCCGAATAATTTCAACACACGCATTGCTTGGCGGTTGATGGCTTCCATCGAACGGAGTAAGGGGGTCTTCTTATCCAATGCGTCGCCGCTGTAGGAGCAGAACGCCGTGGGGATACAAAGAACTTTGTCTTTGATGAAGGCGTAGGAAGTGGCATCCCAAGCGGTGTAGCCGCGCGCTTCAAAGGTGGCACGTAAACCGCCTGAGGGGAAAGAGGAAGCGTCCGTTTCGCCGCGGACAAGCTCTTTACCCGAAAATTCCATAATCACCTTACCGTCCTTGTCAGGGGAAATGAAACTGTCGTGCTTTTCAGCGGTAATACCCGTCATGGGTTGAAACCAATGGGTAAAATGGGTTGCCCCTTGTTCAATTGCCCAATCCTTCATGGCGGCGGCAACGGCGTTTGCAACGGACAAGTTTAAACTTCTACCGTCTTTTACCGTACGTTTCAAGGTGTTATAAACATCCTCGGAAAGCATACGCTTCATTACGCTGTCGTCAAATACCATACAGCCGAAATAATCGGATACCAGTTTCATAATTATACTCCTCTTGAGTGAACTTAAGTAAACTTAAGTTTATTATACAGTATTTTTTTGCGTTTTGTCAACGCTTTAAAAGGGGTGCTGGTGAAAATGTACGCACTTTCGCACGACGCAGGCGCGCGAGAAAATTTTTGCAGGAAAAAATAAAAATCCCTATTTACAAATAGGACGAGTTGTGTTATAATATATATAGAACAAATGATAAAAGGAGTGAATTATGGGAAAATTTGTCATTAAAAAGACGCCTACGGGCGCGTTTAACTTTAGCTTGTATGCGGCGAATATGGAAAAAATTGCCGTAGCGTCGCAGGTGTACTCGACCAAAGCAGCTTGCAAAAAAGGCATGGAAAGCGTTGGGAAAAACGCCGCAAAATGTATTGCGGAAGATAGGGTAGAGGACCAAACCTTGAAAAAGCCTACGGAGAAAACCTGCCCGAAGTTTGAAATTTACTTTGACAAGGCGGGTTTGTACCGTTATCGCTTGATTGCATCGAACGGCGAAAGCATCGCGATGAGTGAAGAGGGGTACAAATCAAAGAGCGGCGTTATGAACGGGATTAAGAGTGTTTCCGTCAATGCAGTGGATGCGGAAATCGTGGACGAAAGCACGGAAAAATAAGTTTTTGAAAATATTTTTAGAAAGTGAAGTAAAAACACTTGCTTTTTTTAAAAAAATAAAGTAATATATATAGGCGCTTTGGAAGTGAAGCGCCTAAAAAATGCAGAGATGTCTGAGTGGTTTAAGGAGCACGATTGGAAATCGTGTGTGCGCCTGAAACGTACCGGAGGTTCGAATCCTCTTCTCTGCGCCAGGAAATACAAGGGTTTTAGCTGTTTTGGCTAAGACCTTTTTTCTTGCCATTTTACCCCGATTTTTGGGAAAAACGATTTTTGCACGTCAGTACATTGCAGGGAATATGTTAAATTTTATGTTAATAATAAAATAATCCTTGAGCATTAAGTTTAGTTTTCAATATATAAAATTTGATTAATCAAGACACGGTTCCGTGAAAAACTAAATATCCCCACGTGAAAACGCGGGGATATTTAGTTTTATGATTATTTAATTCGGTTTGTAGCAGTTGCAGGCTACGCCGCTGGGCAAAAATCCCGTGTCCGAACATTTCGTACAGGTAAATTGCGGAAGAAGTTGGGTCTCGTCAATGCCCAAACCTTCCAAAATGCTCCTGCGTTCACGGAGCAATGCTGCCTTTTGTTCGGTCAAGGCAGGTAAATTCTTCGGTTCGAAAACTTCCGCTTTCGCCAGCGCGATTTCCATCCTGGAAAGTTCCGTTGTTATCTGTTTAAAGCGTTCGTTCTTGTTCGCTTTCGCGACAAATTTATCCGCGCGCGATTGCGCTTTTTCACGAAGGGTTGCATAGTATCTTTCACGGTCCGCTTTGGCGTTGACAGCCTCGATAATCGGGTTGACAAAAGTGCGGGGATTTTGCGTTGAACTCGTACCTGCCCCCGTCGTTTTGTTGTCGGGGATGTCTTTCACCGCGTACACGCCTGCCTGTTTCCAGTCGGACAAAATCTTGTTCATATAGGGGATAGGGCTTGCGCTTGCTGCGCTGCGTTTCGCCGCTTCCAACACCATTTCTTCGCCAAAGCCCCATTCTCTCCAAGTGGTCACCAAAGAGAGGTTGGTGGCGTTGTTTCTTACTGATCCGCAAATTTCACGAAGCTTGGTAAACAACTTCAAATCGTTGTTCTTTTCCTTCAAAAATGCCTTTACCGCATCCTTGGAAACAATGCCGTCCGTGAACAACTTTTTCACCAAATCGTGCATGGAATTGAAGTCCCCGCGCTCCGTACGCATACAAAGCAGGGCGATATCGAGCAAGGAGCTTTCTTCAAAGCCGTAAGTAAACCATTTTTCCACGTACTCATCAACGTAGGGGGCAGGGTTTTGGATTTTGACACCCAATTTGCGCCCGATGCGGAAGGTGAGGCTGACAAGGGCTTCCCTTTCGGTGAGGTAACGCTCGATTTCCGCCGTATCCGTCTTACCCTTTTCCGCAAGCTCGGTCAAGGTGATATCCAAGGTTACCATCGTGCCGCGTTTTAACTTTTTCGCCGCCGCAATCACGCCGTCCTTGGCAAAACCAAGGGTTTCCGTCCATTTTGCAAACAAGGAATAATCGCTTTCGTCGGGGTTGCGTTGGTAACCGCCCATTGCGGTGAAAATTGCAAGCAAATCGCCTTCGTGCGCATTGTAATTCGACAATTCCTTTTCCACTTGTTCGTAGGTGGTAAGCCCTGCGCGGATCAATTTTTTCGCCTTGTTGAAGATGTAGGAAGGGGAGATGTTTTCCCCTTGCTTATTGATACAGTATTCCACAATCAACAAAAGCGCCTGCGGTTGCAGGGTATTTTCCTCAAGGAAGTGCATATATTTAACATAGTCGTTGGCGGAAACGAATTTCCCCACTTTTTGCAATTTACGCTGTAATTCCTTGTTGAAATCAGCGTACTGCTCGTAGCGGATCTTTTTCGGCTTTCCAACCGCAGTGCGGACGGGTAAATATTGCACGGTAAAGGGATCGCGCGCGAGGATTTCCACAAGGTCGTAATCTTCCCAAAACGCAAACGCCTGACGGATTTGTTCTTCGGTGGTTTTCAATACTTCCGCCATGGAAGAAATGCTGAACTCCGTTTCGCGATTTTCACACAAATATAAGCCGTAAAGATATACTTTTACGGCAAAACCGTCCGCTTCTGGAAGGTATTTCGTGATGAATTTGTTGTCGACAATGGTATAACCATTGTCTAAATCTTTAGAAAAAGTGCAAAATGCCATAAGTTTTTCCTCGAAAAATTACGCTTTTATCTTGATTTCTTTGAAGAAATAGTGTATAATACAATAGAATAGGTAGAATTCCGCCCTGTTCGGGCGAGAGTAAGATATATTATACCTGTTTTAATCGGCAAAAGCAAGGTGTTTTGAATTCTTTTTTTGAAAAATTCGAAAAAATACGATGAAAAATTTCCCTTGGCCGAAAAGAATGGGAAGGTTAAAAGAAAAACATGATTGTCAGCGCAATATCCTTATGGAGAAAGTACAACTTAAAAGCCCCCTTGCGTGAAAGTGCGTGGGGTGATGAGGTGAAGGACGGTAGAGTCTATGCCCACGTGACCTATACGGGACACACGGTGGCAGACGGTAGCGTCCGTGTTTACGCGCGCTTTGGTAAGCCTGCAGGGAAGGGTGCACACCCAGCTATTTTGCTGTTACCCGACGCAGGGGAAACCTATGACGAAGCATTGATGAATTATTTCATTGACAAGGGCTATGCGGTGCTTATGCCCGATTATACGGGTAAGATGAAATCGGACGCAAACGGCGTTATGCGTACCATTTACCCTGCTTCGCTTGCGTACGGCAATTACGAGCAGGCGCAGGGCTTATATGATTTAGAGGGGATTGAAGCGGATAAAACGACGTGGTTTGAATGGACGTACGTTGCATTAACCTCGGTCAAATACCTCAAACACCGTGCGGACGTTGGCGCAATTGGCGTTGTCGGTATCAAAAAAGGCGGCGATATTGCTTGGCAAACCATGCTTTCCCCCGACGTGAAATGCGGCGTGCCCATCAATGCAGCTGGTTGGCATTCCTTCCTCAATATTTCCAAATTTGGCTCGCAAACAAAGGGTGCGTACAACTTAAGCAACGACCAACACCGCTACATTGCGGCGGTTGAAGCACAATCGTATGCTCCTTACGTAAATTGCCCTGTGCTGATGCTTTGCGCATTGCGCGACGGTGGGTTCGACTGTGACCGTGCGTACGATACCTATAGCCGTATCGGTAATAAGGACGGCAATGCCTTGGTGTATGCCCCTGACAGCGGCGCTTGTATCGGCCCGAATGCGTTGGTGGATATGGACTTGTTCTTGGAAAAGAATTTGAAGGGTAGGGAAATTTATATCCCCGATGCGCTGAATATTAGCTTAAAAGAGGACGGGGAAGAGCTGGAAATTCAGGTCGAAGGCGACCATGAGGGGATTTTGGAAGAAGCAGGCATCTTCTATGCGGAGGCGGATGTAAAGACCCGTTCGGCGTATCGTGAATGGCGTTGTATCCACAAAATGCCAGGCCGTACGGTTAAAAATTGTAGATTCAGTTACCGTGTAAAACCTTTTGCGGGCGCAACGGCGGTATTTGTCTATGCATATGCGAAATTCATTAACGGATTCCGCGTTATGTCAAGGATTGTTTCAAAAAAACGCGACAATGTGAACCCCAACGCAGTAAAGGGGCGCCGTTTATTCTCTGGCAAAGAAATGGATTGCTTCAGCGTAGCGGAATATAAAGATTATTCCATTGGCGGGATTTTCCTTGAAAGTGACGCTGTGCCTAAGATGTTGGCAGGCTATGGTAATATCACGGGCGCATATTCGGTGGGTGGTATTCGTACCTATAAAATCAGTTCGCCGCACTACGTACCGGAAGAGAATGCGTTGCTTGAGTTTGACGCATACAGCAAAGAAACGCAAGTTTTACGTGTTTGTGTGGAAACGGCTGAGCTGAATACGGAAGACGAGTGCTACGTTTGTGAAGTAGAGGTAAAGGGCGGCGGTAAGTGGAAACGTATCATTTTACGCGCTGCAGATTTCAAAGGTGAGAAGGGTGGCAGGCCATTGCCCAACTTCTGCACGGGCAACGCCCTGGTGTTCGATTGTGCGGGGGAAGAGAGGGAGTTTGCCGTGACCAACATTTTGTGGTTGTGAGGTAAATCCGTATATACTTCGCATTTCGGCGTTGCGGTTCGGTCACGTACTACTTGTACGCTCCCTCACCGCGCCTTGAACTGCTCGCATCTACAAATTTACCGCTTCGTACTGTATCGTAGTGATATACGAAGCAAACTACAAAAACGAGAGAAAACACTCGCTACAAGGTCAAGCGGAACGCTTGCCAAGATAATCTTGGAGCTAGTAAGGTGTCTTATCGCTCGTGTTTTTAGTTAGCTTCGTGCATACCCTAAGTGATATACGAAGCTACATAAAGAAACGCAAGAAAACACTCGCTACAAGGTCAAGCGGAACGCTTGCCAAGATAATCTTGGAGCTAGTAAAGTGTCTTTGCGCTCACTTTTTGTAGCTAGCTTCGCCCATTCACGAGTGATATGCGAGGCTAAACAAAGAAACGCAAGAAAACACTCACTACAAAGTCAAGCGGAACGCTTGCTCGCATCTACGAATTTACGATAGCGCGTCGTACTGAATCGGAGTGACATACGGGGCAATCTAAAGAAATGAGAGATGACACTCTAAGTTTGCGTCCAACGTCAGGTTGGCGTACTGTATCGGGGGGATGGACAGCTTTGCTGTTGTTATCGCTAATATTTGCCACAACGCAAACCAAAGGGTTTGCAATTCATGGAGCGTTAGCGAGAATTCACGAACGCTTTGCGTTCAATTCACGCCACGAAAGTGGCAATTCATATTGCAATACAACTTCACTTATTAAAAAGTAAAGATATTTTATAAAGATTTGGGAAATATGGAAAAAGATTTAAGAAAAAGTGAATTATACCAAGCCCCGCTCGGCGTAGAACGCGAGGGCGGTTATGGTATGTATATATTCCTTGCATTTTTAATTTTTTTCGCTTTGTTTTTCCGTGTTTGGTGGACAAACAACTACGGCGGAGTCGTGGTAGATGGTTCGTCTATGTACAAAACGTTGGAAGATGGGGAAAAGTTATTGATGCGCTACGTCGAGGACGGTGAAGGGATAGAGCGAGGTGACGTAATCGTCGTTTACGTAGGGCATTATGAAGAATGTAGCAGTATCCAAGGCGGTTATCTTATCAAACGTCTGATTGCAATCGAGGGGGATAAGGTGAAATGCAAAGATGGACAAATCTCCATCTGCTATGCAGGTACTACCGAATACGTACCTTTGAACGAGCCGTATGCATATTACTCTAACCAGGAAATCTATGATTTCCAAGGGCAGGAATATGAGGTAGGCGAAGGAGAAATTTTCTTCCTTGGGGACAACAGAAACAACAGCTGTGACAGCCGTTATAAGGAATTTAGCGGTTCACACCTCAAGGGGCATTTATACAAAGCCACGGACGTGTACGGCATCGTACCCGACTGGGCAATTGAACACAGCGATACGCTGGAAAAAATATTCTTTAGGTAATTAGAGCTTTTTACAGCCTAAATATACATGAAAAACATACGATAAAATTCGTTAACAATTAAGGAGAAAACATTATGAAAATTCGTATTACATCTGACAGCACTTGCGATCTTAATCACTTGGTTGAGGAAAGAAGCATCGGCATTATGCCTTTACAGGTAAACCTTGGCGAAAATGCATATCGTGACGGTGTGGATATTACCCCTGAAAAGATTTTTGCGTACGTTGCGGAAACGGGTGTATTGCCCAAGACGGCTGCGCCCAGTATTGGGGAATATGAAGAATTCTTCACCAAGGAATTGGAAGGTTACGATGCGTTGATTCACTTTAACATTTCTTCGAAGAGCTCGGGTTCGCACAATTTCGCAAAGAACGCTGCGGAAAACTTTAACGGTAAAGTATTTGTGGTGGATAGTAAAGCGCTTTCTTCCGGGCAAGGCTTGCTTGTATTAAAGGCTTGCGATTTGCGCGATGAAGGCAAAACAGCGGAAGAAATCGTTGCGGCTGTGGAAGAAATCCGCGAACGTATCAATACCTCGTTTGTACCTGACAACCTTGATTACTTGCATAAGGGCGGTCGTGTTTCCGGTATGATTAAAACGATTGCGGGCGCGTTTAAAATTCACCCTCAAATCGTAATGGAAGACGGTCAGCTTGTACCTGGTAAAAAATATAAGGGCAAGATGAGCTTCTTGATTAAGCAATACATTGATGACTTGAAGGAAATGTATCCCAATTACGATAAGAGCCGTTGCTTCGTAACGCACTCTTCAGCGGATCGTGAGTTGGTAGAGGCGGCGATGGCAAAAGTAAAAGAAACCTTCGAATTTGACGAAATCATTGAAACCGTAGCTGGTTCGATTATCACCAGCCACTGCGGTAAAGGTACGCTTGGTGTACTCTTTGTTTACAATAAATAAGTTTTAGTGACGTTTACCTTGCCCTTTGCATAGGGGGCAAGGTATTACAAAAAAGGAGAGAGGATATGACCTCTGTATATTGTGACGCCGATTTTTTGGCAGTCTATAAGCAAAAAAGAAAAATTTTCGGTGTGTTTTGGGCGGTGACCCTTGCCTACCTTGCATTTTGTATCGCGTGGTTGGTGTATTTCATTTCCTTACCTTATGCCGATCCGATGCAGACATTGCCAAAGGCGTGTGTCTTTGTGGCAAGCGTGCTGTACGTGGTGTTTGCTTTTCCGTATCTTTCCATTAAAGGCAGCCGTATCCGTCGTTACTTCAAGCTGATGACCTATCTTTCGGAAGGCTTGAAGAGCGAGGAGAAAAACTATTTCTACGTTTTCGAGAAAAAGCTGTTGCAAAAGGACAACATTGACGTAACGGGTTGTGTGTTTGAAACGTGGAGCAAGAAAAAGCAAGAATGGTTGGATCGAGAAGCGTACTGGGACAATGAAAAACCGTTGCCCGAGTTTGAAAGCGGCGATTACGTGAAATACATTGTTCAAAGCAACATCATTGTACAATATGAAATTTTAGAAAAACACGCTTTGGAATTTGAAGCAGTGGATGAGGACGAAGAGACGGAAGAAGACTACGTCCCTGAAACTGATGAAACGGAAGACAGTGACGAAACGCAAGGAGAACACGTATGAGGGCAGTTGTAACCGTAACGGGTAAAGATACGAAGGGCATCATCGCAAAGGTAAGTACCTTTTTGGCGGAAAAGGGCGTCAACGTTCAAGACATTTCCCAAACGATTATGGGTGAATATTTTGCCATGATTATGGTGGTGGACTTAACGGACGCCACGCAAGAATTGTCCGTTTTGGCGGCGGAATGTGCGGAAATGGGTAAAAAAATCGGTATGTCGATTTATATGCAGCATGAAGATATCTTCAATGCAATGCACAGCATTTAAGGTGGTTTGATATGTTTAGTAACAAAGACGTATTAGACACCATTGCAATGGTGGAGAAGGAACATTTGGATATCCGTACCATTACGATGGGGATTTCTCTTTTGACCTGTATCCGTGACACTGCGGAAGAAACGGCGCAAAAGGTGTACGACCTTGTGTGTAAAAAAGCGGAAAATATCGTAAAAACGGCAAGTGATTTGTCGGGGGAATATGGTATTCCCATCGTCAATAAGCGTGTGTCCGTTACCCCCGTTAGCCTTTTGACGGCGGCATTCCCTGAAAAATCCCCTTTGATTGGTCAAGCGCTTGACAGGGCGGCGGAAACCTTAGGGATTGATTTCCTCGGCGGTTATTCCGCCTTGGTGCATAAGGCAACGGCTGAATATGAAAGGGTATTCATCAATACCATTCCCGAAGTGCTTGCTTCGACAAAACGCCTTTGTGCGTCGGTCAACGTAGGTTCGACAAAATCGGGTATCAATATGGAAGCGGTGCGTATGCTTGGCGAAACCTTCAAACGCGCAGCGGAGTTAACCAAAGACCAAGACGGTATCGGCGCGGCGAAATTGGTTGCGTTTTGTAATGCCGTAGAGGACAACCCCTTCATGGCGGGCGCATTCCATGGCGTCGGTGAGGCGGATACGGTGGTAAACGTCGGCGTTTCCGGGCCTGGGGTAGTAAAACACGCCTTAGAACAAATTCCCAATGCGGATTTGACGGAAGCGGCGGAGATGATTAAACGCACAGCGTTTAAAATTACACGCGCAGGGCAGTTGGTGGCAAAAGAGGCGGCAAGGCGTTTAAACGCGCAATTTGGCATCGTCGATTTGTCCCTTGCGCCCACCCCTGCAATCGGGGATTCGGTTGCGCAAATTTTGGAAGAACTCGGCATTGAAATGGTAGGCGGTCACGGTACGACAGCGGCGCTTGCGATGCTCAACGATGCGGTGAAAAAGGGCGGTGTAATGGCGTCCTCGCGCGTTGGCGGTTTGTCTGGTGCATTCATACCCGTATCCGAGGATATCGGTATGATTCGCGCGGCGGAAGCAGGAAAAATTACCTTGGATAAGTTGGAAGCAATGACCTGTGTATGCAGTGTGGGCTTGGATATGATTGCGATCCCTGGTAATACGCCTGCAACGACAATTGCGGCGATGATTGCGGATGAAGCGGCAATCGGTATGATTAACAACAAGACGACGGCGGTGCGTATCATTCCTGCCATCGGTAAAAAAGTGGGTGATCAAGTCAACTTTGGCGGGCTTTTAGGCAGAGCGCCGATTATGCCCGTGCATAATTGCGATTCTTCGCGCCTGATTATGCGTGGGGGGAATATTCCCGCCCCCATCCACAGCTTTAAAAACTAATGTAAACGCATATATACTGCGCGATACTGCGTTGTCGTTCGGTCACGTACTTCTTTGTACGCTCCCTCACTTCGCCTTATCTCGCTTGTATCTCTGCGTTTACGGCTTCGTACTGAATCTGAGTGATATACGGGGCAACCTAAAGAAACGAGAGAAAACACTCACTACAAGGTCAAGCGGAACGCTTGCTTGCATCTCTGCGTTTACGACGGGTTGCGTTCTGTATCGGTAGTGATATACGGAGCAACCTAAAGAAACGAGAGAAAACACTCACTACAAGGTCAAGCGGAACGTTTGCTTGCATCTCTGCGTTTACGACGGGTTGCGTACTGTATCGGGGTGATATACGGGGATATTTCGGTAAAGGGTCAAGGGACGTTGTCCCTTGCGGAAGGTTGAGGGCAGCGCCCTCGCAAAAAAAGTAGCCCCTTTATAAGCAAGGCTTGCCTTGCGCTGACAACAGCATCGCGGTTATTCCCTTTGGGAAATATATTCAAAGCTGCGTTTACGACGGGTTGCGTTCTGTATCGGTAGTGATATACGGGGATATTTTGGTAAAGGGTCAAGGGACGTTGTCCCTTGCGGAAGGTTGAGGGCAGCGCCCTCGCAAAGAAAGTAGCCCATTCCAAAGCAAGCGGAACGCTTGCGTCATGAACCGCATTGCGGTTATTTTGAAAAATATAGTTAACAATAAATCAAGGATATAAATTATGGAAAGAAAAGATATTGCACAGCAATTAAAATGGAAAACAACGGATATTTTCCCCACCGATGAGGCATGGGAACAGGAATTTAAGGCGGTAGAAACCGATTTCGCTGGTTACGATTTTAGCGTATTCAAAGGCAAACTCGGCGACAAGGAAACCCTCTTAAAATGTTTCCGCCTGATCGACACAATTTCTCGTAGAATTGAAAAACTTTATATGTATGCGCACCTTCGCCATGATGAGGATTTGCGTGTTTCTAAATATACGTCCGCGCACGCGCAAATGGGCGCAATGATTTCTAAAATTTTTGCGGAATTCTCTTTTGTGGAACCCGAATTGACCAAGCTCGACGACAGCGTTTTGCAGGGCTTTATTGCGGATCCTGACTTTGCGGAATATGATTATAAGCTTCGCAAAATCGCAGGAGAAAAGGCACACGTATTGAGTGAAGCGGAAGAAAAACTTCTCACCCTTGGCGGTGACGTTATGCGTGATTTCCAAAGCGTTTTCGGCATGCTGAACAATGCAAACCTCAACCTGCCCAAGGCAACCTTGAATGGGGAAGAAGTGCAAATGAGCCACGGTCTTTATGGGGTTGCGCTTCACAGCATGAATGCGTCTGAACGTAAGGAATGGTTTGAAAAATACTACGAAGCATTTATCAAATTGATTGATTCCATTTCCCAAACCTATTACAGCAACGTAAAGAAAGACGTATTCTACAAAACGGTACGTAACTACGAAAGCTGTATGGCAATGGCGATGGCAGGGGAAGACGTGCAACCCATCGTGTATGAAAACCTTATCAAGGCTGTACATGAAGCGTTGCCTACCGTACACGAATATATTTCCCTTCGCAAAGAAGTGGCTGGGCTTGAAGAACAGCATATGTACGATATCTACGTGCCTTTGGTGGAAAACGCGGATATCAAACTTCCTTTTGAGGAAGCCTACAACCTCGTGATCGAAGGGCTTGCGCCTTTGGGTGAAGGCTATCAGGCACTCCTTAGAAAGGGCAGAGACGAGGGTTGGATTGACGTATGTGAAAGTGAAGGCAAGCGCAGCGGCGCATATTCTTCGGGGGTTTACGATACCCATCCATACGTGCTTTTGAACTACCAAGAAAGCACCAACGATATCTTTACCGTGGCGCACGAAATGGGGCATGCGCTTCACACCTATAAATCCAACGAAACGCAGCCTTATGCAAAAGCGGATTACACCATTTTCTTGGCGGAAATCGCAAGTACGGTAAACGAAGTGCTTCTCTTAAAGCACCTTTATAAGAAAACCGACGATAAGAACCTTAAAAAGTTCTTGTTGAACTACTATATGGATATGATTCGCGCAACCCTATTCCGTCAAACGCAGTTTGCTGAATTTGAACAAATTGCGCACGCAAAAGCAGAAGCGGGCGAACCTTTGACCAAGGAGAGCCTTTGCGCTGTATATTATCAGCTGAACAAGGATTATTACGGCGACGGCATTATCCACGATGAACAAATTGCGTACGAATGGGCGCGTATTCCTCATTTCTACAATGCATTCTACGTGTATAAATACGCAACGGGTATCACCTCGGCAATCTCGATTGTAAAACGCATTTTGACGGAAGGCCAGCCTGCTGTGGATGATTACTTTAAGTTCCTTTCTTCGGGCGGTTGCACCGACCCTGTTACCATTTTGAAAGGTGCAGGCATCGATTTGACGACGGATGCACCCTTCAAGGCGGCAATGGAAGAGTTTAAAAATACCTTGGAAGAATTTAAGAGTCTTTTATAATTTTTACAAAACGAAAGGGGCAGGTATGCGTTGAAATGCATACTTTGCCCATAAAAGGAAGAAAATATGGCAAACGAAATCAATACCATGCCCTATAACCGTGATGCGGAAATGGCGCTTCTTGGCTGTCTTTTGATTGACAACGAAATCGCTGGTGAGTTGGTGGATAAGCTGACGGAAGACGATTTTTATCAAGAATCGCATAAATACATCCTGCGTGCAATGCACAGGGTGTTTAATAACCGTAAGCCCATCGACCTCGTTACCGTTTCGGACGAGTTAGAAGGGGAAAATGCTTTGGAAAAAGCGGGCGGTATCGCCTACTTGACCGAGTTGACGCAAATCACCCCTTCAGCGGCAAACTACAAATCCTACTACGAAATTATCACCCGTGACAGCATCAACCGTAAGCTGATCCGTGCGTCTAGAAAAATCATCGAAACGTCGATGAAAGGCACGGATGAGCAGGCTTCGCTTGCCTTTGCGGAAAAGAGTATTTATGATATTTCCAAGCAGTCGGAACGTTCGGAACTTCTTCGTATGGATGAAGGGGATATCATCGGTGAAGTATTGCACAAGTTTGAACTTTTGCAATCCAACCCCGATTCCTTCCGCGGTATACCGACGGGGTATAAACGCTTGGACAAGATGACTCACGGTTTAAAGGCAGGCGCGCTGATCGTTATTGCGGCCCGTCCTGGTATGGGTAAAACTTCACTTGCGATGAACCTTGTAGAAAATGCATCTCTGCGCGCAGGCAAGACCTGTGCGGTGTTCTCGCTCGAAATGCCTCGCACCGAAATTGTAGAAAGATTGATTTGCGCATATGCCAACGTGAGTATGCAAAAGGCGCAGGATGGTAATTTGGGCGCGAAAGAATGGAAGAAATTGATGCTCGCGGGCGATCAGCTGAAGAAGAGTAAAATCCACATCGACGATTCGCCGAGAATTACACCTGCGGAAATTTTGTCAAAGTGCCGCCGTTTGAAAACTTCAGCGGACGGACTTGACCTGATTATGATCGACTATATTCAGCTTATGTCGGGTGGCGATTCGGCGATGGCAGGCAGTGAAAATAGACAACAGGAAATCGCATCGATTACGCGTGACTTGAAGATTATGGCAAAGGAGCTTGGCGTTCCCGTTATTGCTTTGTCGCAGTTAAAGCGTATTCAATCGAAAGAACCTCAGCTTTCCGACCTTCGTGAATCGGGTGCAATCGAACAAGACGCCGACATCGTTATGTTCATCAACCGTCCTGAGGTTATTGCAACGCAGGAAGAGCTTGCGTCGGGTAAAATCGTTAAGGGCGCGGCAGAGCTTATCATCGCCAAGCACAGAGGCGGTGAGCAGGGCAGGGTTGCGTTGAAGTTCATTGGCGAGTGCACAAAGTTTGTGGACGTTGACGATCAAAACCGCGAGGACGAACCACCTGATTTTGGTTCTCACGCGCAGGAATATGTTGAAGATGATGAGGAGTATGAGGCGCCTGAGGACGATTATATGCCTCCTGAACCGCCCCCGATGCGTGGCGGCGGTGGGTTGAAACCTATCTCTGACGACGAACTCCCCTTCGAGTAAGAAACAATGTATATACGGCGCAATACGGCGTTGTAGATGCGCTTTTTTCGGTCACGTACGTCTATGTACGCTCCCGTCAAAAATACTCCTACGCCTTGTCTTGCTTGCATCTACCTTGTTTCGACGAGTCCCCCTATCTTTTAGTTCTTAGGAAATTCCTACTCTGAACCGTGAGGTGAAATTATGGAAACGAAAATTAAAGCTATCACCTCCGACAGTTTAGAGGAGGCAAAAACAATTATATTTGACGGCGGCGTCGTGGGGATGCCGACGGAAACGGTGTACGGCTTGGGTGGTAATGCCTTCAACGATGATGCGGTGAAACGCATTTTCGAGGTAAAGGGTAGGCCCAACGACAATCCTTTGATTGCGCACGTGCACAAGGATTATGATTTATCCAAAATTATCGATTATGACCCGCCTTACGCGCAAGCTTTGCGCGATGCTTTCTTACCTGGTCCCTTGACTTTGGTATATCCCTCGACGGATAAGGTGAGCCCGTACGTTTCTTGCGGGTTAAATACCTTGGCTGTACGAATCCCCTCGCACGAGGGCGCGCAGGCGTTTTTAAAAGCGGTGGATATCCCTATCGTTGCGCCTAGCGCAAACCTTTCCAAACACGTCAGCCCAACCTCTGCACAGCACGTTTTTGAGGATTTTGACGGTAAAATTCCTTTGGTTTTAGACGGCGGTGAAAGTGAGGGTGGTATCGAAAGTACCGTTTGCGACGTAACGGGTGAAATCCCTGTAATTTTACGTCCTGGCTTAATCACGCGCGAACAAATTGCGGCGGTGGTAGGGGCTTGTGGAGAATATACCCCCGATTTCACGAAAGAGAAAAAGGTAAAAAGCCCTGGGCTTTTGTACAAGCATTATTCACCTCGTTGTCAGACGGCGCTCTATACGCTCGATCGCATAGACGAAGCGTTGAGACGTTGTGAAAATGCGCTTGCGGACGGAAAACGAGTGGCGGTGTTGTGTGAAGATGGACAAAAGGAAAATTTCCACAGCGCAATCGTTTTAAATTTGGGTGAAACGGAAGCACAAATGGCAAATCGCTTGTATAACCTACTGCGTGAGGCGGAAAAGGTGTGCGACCTGTTAATTGCCATCGAACCGACAAAGCAAGACGGTGTGATGGTGGGGGTGCTTAATCGCTTGAGAAAAGCGTGCGTATCGGTGGATATAAAGCATTAAATAGTGGTTCTTCCGTGATACAGCAAAAATAATAAATCAAGGGGGCAGGTACGAGATGAGTGACGTAAAATTGAAAAAAATCGTATTCGTTTGTACAGGTAATACCTGCCGTTCTCCAATGGCGGAATACCTTTTCAAGCAAGTCTTGAAAAAGGAAAAACTGCGTGGGTTTAAAATTTGTTCCGCAGGCGTAGGCGCGAAGAAAGGGGATGTAATCAATCCAAAATCGGCGCAGGTCTTGGCGGAACATAAAATTACCGTAGGGAAGTTTACTTCTACCCCGATCAATGATAAACTGTTAAAGGAAGCTTTTGCTTTTGTTTGTATGACGGAACGCCATGCGGATTATCTTACGGATATGCGTTGGAGCGTCTTGCGAAAGGCGGGTATGAAGGAAATTGAAAACAACGTCTATTCCTTTGAGGATCTTGTAGGTTATACTGTGCCCGATCCGTATGGGAGAGATGTAGATGCATATCGTTATGTATTTGACCTGTTGGAAGGGGGCATGTATGCGATCATTGAGAATTTACACCTCAAAGAATACGCTTTGCCTGCGCCCTCTAAACCTGCAGGGACAGGAAAACGAGGCAGACCGAAAAAAGCGGAAGAGGACACTGTAAAAGAGCCTACGGCACCCAAAAAGCGCGGTAGACCGAAAAAAGAAATTACATACGAACAATTAAAGATGGATTTTTAAGGAGTGTGAATATGAAAATTGCAGTAGCGTGTGACCACGGCGGTTTGAATTTAAAGAGAGCCGTAATTGAATATCTTAAAAAATGCGGACATACCGTGATGGATTTTGGTACGGATAACACTGCATCTTGCGATTATCCCGATTTTGCGGTGCTTGCGGCGGAAGCGGTGGCAAGCGGTGCATGTGAAAGGGGCATCGTCGTATGCTCATCGGGTATCGGTGTGTCGATTGTCGCAAACAAAGTCCCTGGGATTCGTTGCGCCCATTGCCACGACGTGTATTGCGCAAAATATACTCGTTTTCACAACGATGCAAATATGATTGCATTTGGGGAAAAGGTCAACATTCGGCTGCTCCTCGCGAAGCAGTTCCGCATATTTATCAAGACTCTCTTTTTCGGCAAGATCAAGAGCTATAACACGGGTAGGAAATGCAAGCTTAAGCTCCCGCAGACGCTCTTCCCTGCGCGCGATCACCCACACCTCGTCAAAGGCTATTCCCGCCCGCTCTGCAGTCTCGGCAAAGCGTCTGCCCATTCCGCTCGATGCGCCCGTTATAACAGCAATAGTTTTCATGGCAA
>JAFVQP010000091.1 GCA_017504735.1 Clostridia bacterium
GTAGGACCTGCAATGGTAGCGGTGGCACAAAACGCAAAAGTGCCCGTTTGCGTTCATCTCGACCATGGTACTTCCCTTGATATGATTTATAAGGCGTTGCGGCTTGGTTTTACGTCCGTGATGATGGACGCGTCTGCGCTTCCTTACGAAGAAAACTTGCGCTTGACGAAGAGGATTACGGAAACGGCGCATTCGATGAACGTAAGCGTGGAAGCAGAGCTTGGTAGGCTAGTGACGGGCGAAGCGGGAAGCGGTGAAGAAATGGTAGGCGCGAAAGCGGAGGATTTCTACACTCGCCCTGATGAAGCAGAGGCTTTTTGCAAAGCTACGGGTATCGACGCGCTTGCGATAGCCTTCGGCACGGCGCACGGTTTCTATTCCGCGCAACCTAAGCTGGATTTTGACGTTATCAAAAACTGTGCGAAGGCAACGGGCTTACCCCTTGTTATGCACGGCGGCAGCGGCGTCAGCGAAGACGGGTTTAAGAAAGCGATAGAAAACGGTATTCGTAAAATCAATTATTATTCTTATATGTCAAAAGCGGGCTATATGGCGGCGAAGAAAACGATTGAAAGCGGTGTGACGAATTATTTGCACGACGTAGAATATGCGGCAATGCAAGCAATGAAAGAAGACGTGAAAAAGGCGATTAAGGTATTTTCGGGTATGTAAATATCCTTAAATGAAAGGCGAATAGAGTTCGCGGAGCAATTATGAAAAGCGACAACAAAGAATAAATGTTGGGGATGAATTAAAGCAAGTGATATTATGCCGTATTTAATGTTAATAATAGGAGCGTTATCCGTTTCGTCTTCCAGCGTATTTTGCTCCTTATACAATAAGAACAACAAAGAGGAGCAAGCCTCTACAACATTTTACAATATGGCGTTTGTGTGTTGCGGTTTTTTCTGTTGGACTATATTGTTTTTAATCAGTAGAACGTTCGATTGGAGCATTTGGTGGTACGCCCTCATATTTGCGGTGTGCTATACGGCTTGCAATTACGGGTTCATTGAGGCGATTAAGACAGGTTCGATTATTTTTACGATGTTGTTGCTTCAATTATCCTTTATTTGCGTGCCGATATGGGGTTTCTTCTTCTGGGATACAAAATTCACCCTGTTCGTATGGATCGGGTTGGTGTTGGTTGCTATATCCTTGGCGCTTTGTCTTTATAAAGGGAAGGAAAAGACAGGAAAATACAGTTGGAAATGGCTGTTCTTTGCCCTACTTGCCTTTATCGGAAACGCAGGCTGCTCAATTATACAAAGGACGCAACAAATCAATTATAACGGACAACACGGGGCGTTCTTTATGGTACTGTCTATGGGGCTTTCGTCCATTATAGGCATCATCATTTGTTTACAAAGAAAAGGGTTCCCTAATAAGCAAATTTTACGTAGAAAATGGTATTTCCCAGTTTTGGCTGGGGTGTTTAACGCATTACAGCATGTAGTAATTATTTATTTGGTGAGCACGCCGTTGTCGCCAAGCCTGATTTATCCATCTACGGCGGTTGGCGGTTTGATTGTAACAACGATATTTTCAACGATCGTGTTCAAAGAAAAGACGCAATGGTGGCAATGGATTGGAGTTGTTCTCGGCGCTGTTGCGGTTGCCGTTTTAACACTATAAAAGAGTAAGGAGACTATCTTGGTATGGAAAAGAAGAGTCAAACCAGTCAATTTAAAAAGAAACAAACTCTATTTGTCTGGGGCATGATTGCATTGCCACTTTTACAATGGATTATTTGTTGGCTCATTGTCAACTTGAGTTCTATCAAGCTGGCGTTTACTGACGCGAGGAAGGGAACAGTCAATTTTGGATCACATAGACAGGGAA
>JAFVQP010000092.1 GCA_017504735.1 Clostridia bacterium
CGAAAAAGGTTTCTGAAATCACTGGCAAAAAGTTCTCGACGGCAGGCAATAAGTTCCACGCACTTACAAGCAAAGATGAAATCGTATTCGCACACGGCGCAATCAAGGCACTCGCTTGCGATATGATGAAGATTGCAAACGACGTTCGTTGGCTTGCAAGCGGACCCCGTGACGGTCTCGGCGAAATATTTATTCCCGAAAACGAACCTGGTTCGTCCATAATGCCTGGCAAGGTAAACCCGACCCAATGCGAAGCAGTGACCATGGTTGCCGTTCAAGTAATGGGCAACGACGTGGCTGTCGGTATGGCTGCATCACAAGGCAACTTTGAACTTAACGTGTTTATGCCCGTATGTATTTACAACTTCTTGCAGTCTGCAAGACTTTTGGCAGAAGCAATCGTTTCGTTTAACAATAACTGTGCGGTCGGCATAAAAGCAAACCGCGAAAAAATGGATCACAACTTACACAATTCTTTGATGCTTGTCACCGCGCTCAATCCGTACATCGGATATGAAAACGCTGCAAAGACTGCAAAAAAGGCTTATAAAGACGGCGTTTCTTTGAAACAGGCTTGTGTTGAGTTAGGATTCTTAACGGCGGAAAAATTCGATGAAGTTTTCCACCCCGAAAAAATGGTTTAAGGAGCAACTGATAAATGAAAGTAAGTTATTTTCCCGGCTGTACGCTGAAAACTAAAGCGCAAGACCTTGATACGTACGCTCGCAAATGTGCGGAAGTTTTGGGAATTACGCTTGAAGAAATCGAAAATTGGCAATGCTGTGGCGGCGTGTTCACTACCAGCAACGACGAGATTGCAACCAAACTTTCTTCGGTAAGGGCACTTTCCGAAGCAAAGAAAAAAGGTCAACCGCTCGTTTCGGTGTGCTCGGCTTGTCACAACGTTATCAAACAGACCAACGCGCAGATAGCAAACGACGATTTCTTTGCTTTACGCGTAAACAACTACATTGCACCCGAAGAAGCATACCACGGCGAAACCAAAGTTTTGCACTATCTTGAACTTCTTCGCGACGTAGTTGGTTTTGACAAATTGAAAGAAAAAGTGGTAAAACCGCTTACGGGCAAAAAGATTGCAGCATATTACGGCTGTTTACTTCTCCGCCCAGGTAAGGTAATGGCTATGGACGACGTGGAAAACCCCACTATCATAGAAGACCTTATCCGTGCGCTTGGTGCAGAACCCGTGATATACGCTTATCGCAACGAATGTTGCGGCGGCTACATTGCGTTAGAAAGTAAAGAGTTGGCTAAACAAAAGAGCCAAAAAGTTGCTTCAAACGCAAAAGACAAGGGCGCGGAAGTTATCGTCACCGCTTGTCCGTTGTGCCGTTATAACCTTATCAAAAACGGTAGCGAACTACCGGTAGTTTATTTCACCGAATTGCTTGCAGAAGCACTCGGAATAAAGGAGTAATGCAAATGGAAAATTCCAAGAAGAATCTCAGTGAGGAAATCATCCGCCGCAGTGGCGTTAATCCGAGAAAGTGTATGAAATGCGGAAAATGCTCGGGAACATGCCCTGCTTACGATGAAATGGAATATCACCCCCACCAATTCGTTTATATGGTGGAATCGGGGGATATTGAACCGTTATTAAAGTCGAAATCAATTTATCGTTGTCTTACCTGCTTTGCATGCGTTGATAGATGCCCAAGGGGTGTTGAACCTGCAAAACTAGTAGAGGCTGTGCGCCTTACCGCCGTTCGCGAACAGGGTGCAAACCATCTTAAAGCCGACGATATTCCTGAACTGCTTGACGACGATATGCCGCAACAGGCAATAGTCAGCGCACTTAGGAAATACAGCAAGTAAAAAGGAGAGTACAAATGCAAAGAATAGGAGTATTCGTATGTTGGTGCGGTAGTAATATCGCCGGAACGGTTGACGTAGTTAAAGTTGCTGAAGCACTTAAAAACGAACCGGGCGTAGTTCATTCTGCCAACTATCAATATATGTGTTCGCAAGCAGGACAAGAACTTATTAAAGAAGCCATCAAAGAACATAAACTTACAGGCTTAGTTGTTTGCTCTTGCTCGCCCAGAATGCACGAAGCAACGTTTAGAAAGACGGCTGCTGCGGCAGGCATCAACCCTTATATGGTTGAAATCGCAAATATCCGTGAACAATGTTCTTGGATTCATAAGGATATGGAAGAAGGCACTGAAAAGGCAATCGTTTTAGGTAGAACGGCTATTGCAAAAGTAAACCTTAACGCACCTTTGACCCCTGGTGAAAGTCCTGTCACCAAGCGTGCGCTAGTAATCGGCGGTGGTATCGCAGGTATTCAAACCGCACTCGATATTGCAGATGCAGGCTTTGAAGTTGACATCGTTGAAACCAAGCCGACTATCGGTGGTAAAATGGCGCAAATTGATAAGACCTTCCCGACGCTCGACTGTGCGGCTTGTATCCTTACGCCAAAGATGGTTGACGTTGCGCAAAACGAAAAAATTAGAATCTTCTCTTATAGTGAAGTTGAAGCAATTAAAGGTTTCGTTGGTAATTTCAACGTCACCATTAAAAGAAAGGCTCGCTACGTAAAAGAAGACGTATGTACAGGTTGCGGACTCTGTACCGAAAAATGTCCGCAAAAGAAAGTTCCTAACGACTTCAATCTCGGCATGGACTATAAGCGCGCGATATATATACCGTTTGCGCAAGCAGTACCCAAGGTTGCAACTATCGACCCCAATTACTGTACAATGCTTAAGACGGGCAAGTGCGGCGTATGTTCTAAAGTATGTACCGCAAAGGCAATCGACTATACACAAAAAGACGAGTTTATTGAAGAAAAGTACGGCGCAATCGTGGCTGCAACAGGTTTCAATCCTATCAGCATGGATAAGTTTGACGAATATGCTTACAGCCAGAGCAAAGACGTTATTACTTCGCTTGAATTTGAACGTCTTATGAACGCTGCTGGTCCGACCGCAGGTAAACTTTTACGTCCGTCCGACGGCAAACATCCCCACACGCTAGTATTCGTTCAATGCGTAGGTTCAAGATGTTCGTCCTGTGCGGAAAAGGGTAAAGAATATTGCTCAAAGATTTGTTGTATGTACACTGCAAAACACGCAATGCTTACACGTGACAAATATCCCGATACCGACGTTTACGTATTCTATATCGACGTAAGAACGCCCGGTAAGAACTTTGATGAGTTCTACCGCCGTGCAGTTGAAGATTACGGTGTACATTATATAAAAGGTATGGTTGGTAAAGTTTCACCCGAAGGTGATAAACTTATGGTTCAAGGCTCTGACCTTATCGCTAATAAACAAATTAAAATAGAAGC
>JAFVQP010000093.1 GCA_017504735.1 Clostridia bacterium
CGATATTGATTATGAAAACAACAACGTGGCGAATGCGGAGTTAGATACCAATCTTTCTGCTTACAATTATGCGGAGAAGATATTAATCAACGGACAAACGCTGGCCGAGTTTGGGCAAACCCATTCTTACAAACTCATTGCTAATAAACGTACACGTCCAGATACGATTTCGATTGATTTTGACGCGGGCGTTTTAAATGCAGTGGAAACGGTGGAGATTTTAGCAGGCTGTCAACTGCCTACTTTGTCGTATGCGTATCGTAATCTTCAAGAGAGCTCTTGTTTGGAAATATCCCAAGGCAAGAAATATATGCGGTTGGGCGGAGTATGGGTCGATTACTTTGAAGGATATTCGGAAGGGATAGAATATAAAGGGACTGACAGTAGTTTTAAGCTGCATTTGGAAGAAACCTTTAAAGGGCATGCGGCGACGCCGTTGAATGGTTATACCGACGTATTTATGAAATACGACGTGCAGGGGGAAAAGTTGGATCATAAGATTCTAGTTTCGGGTTCGAATACAGTCAAGGATAATTTGATGGTTCTCGATTTTGTTCATCCTATTGACGCAAAGCAATTTGCAAAAATAAATTTGCGCGTATATATCAATCATGCGGTAGAGTTGTCGACCTATAATGCGAACGACGTAACGGCTGCTGCTTTGGGCACGCCATTAGAATCGTTTTCCGTAAGCGGAGGTATGTTTTCGTATCTTAGCTTGACCAGTGCGTTTTATGAAGATGATGACGGTATGGTTGATATGGTTGTGTTCCGCTTTGACGAGGATTGTCAAATGCAATTTGGGCCAAATGGCGAAGAACTTAAAGACGGTAGCGGAAGATTGATTCGTGATACGTTTCATTTTGTATCGTTCAACGTAGCTAATCCCGATATCGTCACCAAGGATTCGTTCACGGTAAAAGATCTTGGGGAATCGTACAGTGCAACTTTCCGTTTCAATAAGCTCGGCGAAATTGAAAACAACGCAACCTTGGATTTGTCGAAAGTGACGCTGAATGGTCAATCCTTGTCAACAATCAAGCAAGAATGTTCGGCTATGACGGCTGAATGGATAGCAGTGAAAGGAGTTTATCAAATTTCGGTATCATTGCCCAAGACCTATCAAGGCGTTGCCCGCATTAAAAATCCGCAATATAATTTTGCAAACAATCATATGGGTGTTGAGGCGGGCTTGGTTTTTCCCAACGGCGACGTATTGAGCAAAAGTTATGCTTGCCATTTGTATTCAGGGGAGAAAATTTTAGATACAAATATGGTCGGCGAGCTGACAGCTACGCAGGTACAATATATAAGATATTCTTTTGATGAGGGAAGCAACAATCTTCGATTTACGTTATATTTCGATAAAAACATAACGTCGGTTCCGTATTATCATGCGTGCGAAACGGAGCATTGGAGAGCCAATGACCTTTATAAATCGGACAATACTTTATACGACGGCAGTATTGCGCAAATTTTTGTGGACGGCGGTTATAAATCTTCATTACTTAATAGTATCCTTATCAACGGAAAAACGATAGGGGAATGGCATGCGCATGACAGCGGAAAATTAACGAATGTACAGACCCATTACGGAAATTCGGGGTTGAACTGTGTGGACGTAATTTTTGAGAAATTGAGCCCCGATACCTATGATACCTTATATGCTTTTGTGGAAAGCGGCGAGGGGATTGTAATCGAGATAAAGTCTGGCTTAAAATTTATGGTGAATTTGGAGACGAAGAACACGCAGACGTTTGTGCTTGCAAAAGGTAGTTTTCAAGAAAAAGTTGAAAAAAGCGACATCAAGGTGTATTATGACGGAATCCACGTCGCTTACGGAGATTTAATCAGGGTACAAACAGTGGCGTCCGAGAAGTGTATTGCAATTCAAGGGATAGGAGAGTATAGTGTTTCTTCCGCTAAAGACGGAGAAACAACGACGTATACAATCACGTATGGAGAGGATGAAACGTTCACCTTTGCCGTACAAGAAGAAATTGTTGTGATGGAAGAGCAAGGCGGTTGCAACGGCTCAATTTTGGGCTTAAATGGCATACTGCTTGCTGTGGCACTGGCTGTTGTAGGCAAAAAACACAGAGCTCGTATAGAAGAACAGGATACAAAATGAGGTGAAGTATGAAGAAGAAAGCAATAAAAGTATTGACGTCTATCGCTTTGGTTTCGGTGTTCATCTTCGGTGCGGGTTGTGGTGGAAATGCCGCAACGACGGCAAGTGATTACAAGTATCAAAAGGTCAGCGATGAGTTGCTGTTTTTTAAAAGTTCTGACAGCGAGTTGGATTTTTTCTTAAATGATTACTTGAAAAGGCATTCGGGCTATATTGACGAAAACGGACGCGACCAAAAGGTAAACAGTATCACGGCTGGGGTAAATGCAAAGCAGTTCTTCTGGCAGGAATGGAATTCCATGTCGTATTACTGGTATAACAGTTATGACGGCTATGAAACC
>JAFVQP010000094.1 GCA_017504735.1 Clostridia bacterium
CTTACAAAAGCGAACAACCTCTTCCACAGTGCCGATTTGCGCAAGCTTACCCATCGTTTCAGGGCAAAACATCATATCTTGCATATTGTTGAGGTAGATATAATCGCGTAAAATTTTCAAACGGTCTTCCGTCAAAGCAACCGCCTCTTCACGGCTCGCCTTACCCTGCGCCGCAGGGTGGAACACCACTCGCTTGCCCCCCATCAATTTTAACATTTTTGCGGTATCAAGTACGTAGCCGTAGGATTTTGCCACCATCTCATCGTCAGGGTTGGCGAAATTGATAAAGTACGGCGCGTGGGCGGAAATTTCTACACCTTCCGCTTGGAATGCCTCCCCGATGGAGATTGCTTTGTCTTCCGACATACGCACGCCCCTGCCAAAGGAATATTCGAAACAATCCAAACCGCGTTTTTTCACAAACGCCGCCGCTTCTTCCGTATGCGAAAAGCCTTCCGCGTAAAAGCTTTCTGAGTTGCCGCTCGGTCCAAATTTAATCATATTCTTTCACCCTCTTAATATCTTTCGTTAATTGCTCTTTCAGTTTTTCCACACTGTCAAATTTGACTATATCACGTAAATAACGCACAAACTCTACCTTCAACTCTTTTCCGTACAAATTCCCTGAAAAGCCATCTAGATAAGTTTCCGTCACCACTGTATTTTCCTCAAAAGTGGGCCGAGTGCCATAATTCGTGATCCCTTTATACGTCTTACCGTCGATGCATACTCTCGTTTCATACACCCCTATTTTTAAGGGGAATTTCCCCTCAGGATAAGGAATGTTTGCCGTCGGAAAGCCAATCGTCCGCCCAACTTTTCTATCTTCATATACTTTACCGATTAAGAAAAAGTTGTGTGTCAACAGTTCGTTTGCCTTTTCCACCCGACCTTCTTTCAAAAGAGCCTTAATCGTGGTAGAGCTAACTTTTTCGCCTGCAATTTCCAATAAAGGCAACACTTCAACGCATACCTGGGTATCTGTTTTTATCGTTTTTGCCGTACCAGCCGCATTTGCGCCAAATCGAAAATCCTCACCGCAAACAAACAATTTTGGGGAAAACTCCTTTTCTAAAAGCTGTAAAAATTCTTGCGGGGAAAGGTTTTTAATTTCCTCAAAAGGAAGCTCAAAAACAAAGTCGGCGCCAGCGTCCTTAAAAATTTCTTCACGCTCCGCAAAGGTAAACAAGCTGCTTGCCTCTTTACCACCAACAATCGTCATCAATCCGATGGGACAATCGCTTTTTTGTGCGCACGCAAACAGCCTGCGATGCCCAACGTGTAAACCGTCAAACCCCCCAAGCAACATTGCCGCCCCTTGCAGGCTATCCCATTGATTTGTCAACCGTACTGTTTTTAACATAATTTCGTTTTTGCTTTTGCTAAACCTTCCACAACTTCCGCCAAGCCGTAGAACCCGTCCGCCGTATAAACTTTATACAAGCCGTCCGTAACACTCGTTTTCACCCTTTGACCTTGTAAAATTCTACCCATTTCCACTTCCGTAAAGTCAAGCGTGTCAAAGGGTAATACGCTGTCCGTAGGGATCAAATATTTTTCCAATTCTTCCAACGGTGGATCCTTTTCCAAAAACTCAAAAGGGATAGCGTTTTGCAGGGTAAAAATGCCGCTTTGCGTGCGTCTTAACCCACTCATTACCCCTTTCGTACCAAGCGCCGCCGCCATATCGCGCGCGATCGAACGAATATACGTACCGCCGCCGCAACGAATTTTGAAAAGATAGGTATCTTCCGTTTCTTCTTTCTTGCCCAAAAGGTCTATCGAAAAGATATGCACCTTTTTAGGTGCAAGCTCAAACTCGATACCAGCACGTGCAAGGTCATACCCTCTGCGCCCGTTTACGTTCTTTGCGCTGTACTTAGGCGGTATTTGCATAACTTCACCAACCAAGGCAGGCAAAACACCCTCAATTTCCGTTTCGTTAGGTACATGCCCCCCTTGTACGAGGTTTCCCGTTGAATCTAAGGTATCCGAATCCACACCAAAAGTAAACTCGGCAATATATTCTTTTTCCTTCTCTAAGAAGTAATCGAAAAGGCGCGTAGCATTCCCTACGCCTACAGGCAAAACACCGCTTGCCAAAGGGTCAAGCGTACCCATATGTCCACAAGGCACGCCCGACAGCCACTTGATTTTATTGACAACCGTCGAGGACACAATCCCCGACGGTTTATCTACGTTGATAAAGCCAAAGCTTTTTATTTTTTCCGTTCTTTTCATTAGCGAAGTTCGATACCAAGCTTAAATTTCAAATTGTTCAAAATTTTCTTCACGTAGCCATCCAACGTTTCGGGCGTAAATGCCTTTTCCACGTTCGCATCAGGCGTGAAGGTCAACGTGAACGCCATACTCTTCTTTCCTTCAGGCACTTGCCCCCCGCGATATACGTCGAAGAGTTTCGCCGCCGTCACGTACTTGCAGGAGTGCATAAGCACGTCTTCAATTTCCGCACAGGTCAATTGTTCATCCGCAATCAAAGCAAGGTCGCGCTTCACCGCAGGGAACTTAGGAAGGTTGGTATAGCGCACCGCATCATCCAAGGTAAGAGCGTTCAAATCCAACTCGCCAAGGTACACTTTCTTGTCCAAGCCAAGCGAAGAGGCGATACCAGGGTCGAGTTCACCGATAGAACCAACTACTTTTCCATCCAAAATTACATCTGCGGAAACACCAGGGTGCAGGTAAGATTTTTGCGCTCTTTCATAGGTAAAGGTAAGGTGGAAAACTTCCGCCAAATGCTCTACTGCGCCCTTCATATCGAAGAAATCATTTTTGCCGCCCCAAATCCCAAGAACCACGTGCTTTCTTTCTTCAGGTTGTTCGCTTTCCGCCGTATTTTTAGGGAGGAAGATGCTTGCCACCTCAAACTGACGGCCCTCATCATTACCACGGCGAATATTGCGCACCGCGTTCATCAACATTGAAGGAGCAAGGAAGGTACGCATCACGGACAATTCCTCGCTGATAGGGTTCAAAATACGCACTGCATTTCTTTCCGCCGCATCTTCAGGCAATTTCATAAGGTCAAAATCCTTGGGCGAGTAGAAGGAATAGTTGTACGCTTCCGAGAATCCTTGTACGCGCAATACGTTTTTAAGGTGCGCTTCCTTCTTTTGTTCTTCCGTCAAACCGCCGCCCGTTACCTGCGCCGCCTGCAAGAAGGTAGGCGTGATATGCTCGTAGCCGTACATACGGATAATTTCTTCCGCCAAGTCAGGATACCCATCCACGTCGTCACGATAACCAGGGATTTCTACCGTCAATTTATCCCCGTCGATTACGGGTTTAAAGTTCAATCTATCCAAGATAGAAAGGATTTCTTCATTGGGTACAACAATACCAAGCAATGCGTTAATTTTTGCAATACTCGCAACCATGGTACGGGGATTTAAGTCCGTAGCGCAAATATCTTCGTGCAAATCCGTCACCGTTCCGCAACCAAGTTCTTCTATCAAATGTAACGCGCGTGCCATACCCAAAGCGTTGGTGTATGCATCCACACCCTTTTCAAAACGGGAAGACGAATCGGACGATTGACCCAAAGCACGCGAGGTTTTTCTTACGTTATCACGTGCAAATTTTGCCGATTCGAAGAACACGTTTTTCGTCGTATCTTTAATTTCACTGTTCAAACCGCCCATAATCCCTGCCAACGCAACAGGCTTATTGCCGTCGCAAATTACAAGGTTGTCGGGGGTCAAAGTAAACTCTTTTTTATCAAGAGTGACAATTTTTTCACCCTTTTCCGCTCTGCGTACGATAATCTTTCTGCCGCCGATGTCCTCCGCATCAAATGCGTGCATGGGTTGACCCATCTCAAGCAAGACAAAGTTGGTGATATCAACGATGGGCGAAATGGAACGAATGCCCGAAATCGCCAAACGCTTTCTCATCCAAGCAGGCGAAACGCCGCCTTGTACGTTTTCCACGTAATGTCCAACGTAACGAGGGCAAAGATCGGGTGCAAGCACTTCCACCTTCACAGGAGCCGCCGCCGTCTTATGCGCCGTGTAAGAGAAATCGGGAGCCTTCAAGGGCTTGTTGAGAACCGCCGCAACTTCACGCGCAATCCCCAAAATACATTGACAATCGGGACGGTTTGCCGTAACGGAAATGTCAAAAATCCAGTCGTCTAAACCAACAATTTTCTTGATATCTTCGCCCACGGGCGCATCCTTTGCCAAATCCAACAATCCGTCAAATTCCGCACCAGGATAATAATCGTCGTTAATACCAAGCTCTCCACCAGAGCAAAGCATACCAAAGGATTCTACCCCGCGAAGCTTACCTTTTTTAATCTTTTTAATTCCGTCGGGGTTCTTTTCAAGCATAGCAGGGTTGCTTTCCACAACCGTCGAACCATCCAACGCGCAAGGGGTCTTCATACCCACGTACACGTTCGACGCGCCCGTAACGATTTGCAACTCTCTACCGTATTCTTCACCGCAATCCACCACGCAAATTTGCATATGATCGCTGTCAGGATGAGGGGTCAATGCCTTGATTTCGCCAACCACAACACGGTTTACCTTTTCACCGAGGTAAATGAGTTCTTCTACCTCAAACCCGCAAGAGAAAAGCTTGTCTGCAAGCTCCTCAGCGGAAATATCAATATCTACGTAATCTTTCAACCAGCTTAAAGGTGCTTTCATATCCGTTTCCTCCCCTTAATCCTCGAACTGTTCCAAAAATCTCGTATCGTTTTCGAACAGTGTCTTAATGTTGTTAATGCCGTATTTAAGCATAGCAATACGTTCGATACCCATACCAAACGCAAAGCCCGTGTACTCGTCGGGGTCCACACCGCAATTTTCCAAAACGTGACGGTTTACCATACCTGCGCCAAGCACCTCAATCCAGCCTGTCCCCTTACACAAACGACAACCCTTACCACCGCATTCCGAACAGCTAAGGTCAACCTCTACGCTAGGTTCCGTGAAAGGGAAATAGGAAGGACGAAGGCGTACCTTCGTCGAGGAAGTGAACATTTTACGCGCAAATTCCGCAAGCATACCCTGCAAGTCGCAAAGGGTAATCCCTTTGTCCACAACAAGTCCTTCCATTTGGTGGAACATAGGCGAGTGCGTCGCATCGTCGTCCGAACGGAATACTCTACCCGGGGAAAGAATTTTAATCGGGGGCGCATTCTTTTCCATTACACGAATTTGACCTGCCGAAGTCTGCGTACGAAGAAGCAGGTTGTCCGCAAGATAGAAGGTATCCTGCATATCACGTGCAGGGTGATCTTTGGGGGTATTAAGCGCAGTAAAGTTGTAGTAATCCGTCTCAATTTCAGGGCCTTCAAACACGTTAAAGCCCATCCCGGCAAAAATGTCGATTAACTCGTTTTTAACAAGCGTAATGGGGTGCAACGCACCTGCCTTGTACGCTTTACCCGGCATCGTAATATCGATACGTTCTTTTGCGTACTGTGCCTCAAGCTCCATTTTCTTCACAACAACGGCACGTTCTTCAAACAATGCTTCCATTGCCTGTTTAAATTCGTTTACTACTTTACCGAACGTGGGGCGTTCTTCCTTGGGTAAATCTTTCATACCGCTCATAATCCCTTTCATCTCGGTTTGGAACTTTACCTTCACTTCGTAAAGCGCCTTGCCCGTTTCCGTCTGCCCAATCGCGGCGGTAATCTCCGCGCGTAAGCTTTCGATTTTTTCTTTCATAACTTCCTCCGAAATAAGTTTCGTTTATTTTTTTCGATTAAATAATTTCACAAGGCTATATCACGTTGCGGATTGATGTGTCACGCATTTTTACAGAAAAAACCCAAAAAAGACAAGCGATACGCAAGGGCGCATACCCTCAGCGGTCTGTAACCGAGCTTATCGCGTAGAATTTTGCAGTGTTTTTGCGTAAAAAATCAATCAAGTGACGGGATATAGCCTAAACAAAAAAAAGCCGCCCTGCGTGTTGAAACAACACGCAGGGCGAAATATCCGCTGTACCACCTGCATTCACGAGGAATTTCCTCGCCTTCATTCCCGCCGTCACGCCGCGGTTACGGTTCTCCCTACCCCAAAACTGGCTCAAAAGAACGGCTCCAAAGTGAAATGGCAATTTTTCTCCCTTTCCACACCTTTCAGCCTACGGGTGCGGTCTCTTTCAAAGGGTTATGTGAAAAACGCCTGCTTTTTCATCGCCTTTATAAATTTTACTACTATATTATATACGCTCCGCGCGAAAAAGTCAATCATTTTTTCCATCGCGAAGCGTAAATGTCTTAATTATTTATTTTTAAGAAGATCGCGGATTTCTTCCAAAAGACGGGTGTTTGCCATCGCCTTTTCTTCTTCCGCCGCTTTTGCAATCGCCGCTTCTTCCGCAGCCTTTGCCGCAGCCTCTGCTTCCACAGCCACTTTCGCAGCTTTCATATCTTCTACCTTTGCTTCGTAGATTGCAATTGCCTTCTTTTTAGAAACCTTTTGTTCTTTACGGATTTGATAAATTTCTTTCTTTTCATCCAAATCCAAGCCCTCAATCATTCTTTCGTGCGCTTTTGCAATGTTATTCATTGTACGAACGATTAAGAACAAGACGAAAGCTACAATCAAGAAATTGATAATTGCGCTGATGAACGAACCCCAGTCGATATAAATCGAATTCGCAAGGTCTACAATTTTATTACCTGCCTCATCAAAAATAAACTTCCCATCTTCGCCTACCATATACGCCTTGGAAAGAATGGTTACTGCGCTTTCCAAACCATTATCACCAAGCACCAGCGCCAAAAGCCAGTTGATGATAGGTTTTAAGATAAAGTTACTAAGCCCGTTGACGATTGCGGTAAACGCACCGCCAACGATAACGCCGACAGCCATATCCAGCACGTTGCCGCGCGTGATAAACGTCTTAAATTCACCGAAGAATTTTTTGATTTTACCTACTTTTTTCTCCATTTTTTACCTCTTTTCGCGATGTTTCGCTTTTTTCTAACAACATTATAACGCTTAATACACATTTTGTCAAGAAAATGAAGAAAAAATATAATAAAATAAGCCGAAACGTCCTACGTCTCGGCCCATAAACACGTTAATTTCCGCTTTGTTCTTTCACTTTTTTCAGTAAATCTTTCACCAAAAACAAATCCTCTGCCACGCACCTCATACTCCCTAACAATCGTTCGCGTTCTTCCTTTCGGCATGCCTTTGCCAACCCCTCTACGTATGCACCAAGCAAAGCTTTTTCCATAAACGCAACGTCCAACAAGCTATCATGCTCGTTGAGTGTAATTTCTCGTTTTTCCAACCTCATTTTTCATCACTCTCCTTATTCATCTCAACCCTGCCCTGCCCATTTTTCTTTTTTGGCTCTTCCCCTAGCACCAAGGCAAGCAAATCCTCTTTACGTTTTTCGTGTCGCAAGGCAAGCCCTTCCATTGCCTTAGCGAGTGCAGGATCCGTGAGCAACCGCGAATAAATTTTCACTTTCTTTCCTAATACGTCTTCTCGTTCAATAAGGCTTAAAATCAAACTCGGCTCCTCTTCCGCCATCCACTCTTTCTCATCCATAAAAAAGACCTCCCGTTTCCCTTAATATCGGTAAAACGAGAGGTTTTTATTCTTACTTTTTTACAAAATCGCACAAAGCTGATAAGGTACAAGTTTCACACGCAGGCTTTTGCGAATGGCACACGCGTCGTCCGTGATAAATCATCCAGTGGTGCGCCTTTGACCAATCCTTTTTGGGGATAACCTTACAAAGCCCTTCTTCCACCTCCAGCGGAGTTTTACCCTTTGCCAAGCCCAAACGATTGCTTACGCGGAAAACGTGGGTATCCACCGCAATCGCCGCACCGCCAAACGCCACCGCATAGATTACGTTCGCCGTCTTTTTACCGACCCCTGCAAGGGACATCAGTTCTTCGATCGTGCCGGGTACTTCACCGCCGAATTTATCCAAAATATCATGCGAAGCGGATAAAATATGTTCCGCTTTCATACGATAAAAACCGCAAGAAAAGATGTATTTTTCCAACTCCTTTTGCGACAAAGTTACCATCGCCTCAGGTGTATTATACTTTTCAAACAGTTTCGCCGTCACAATATTGACACGTTCGTCCGTGCATTGCGCAGATAAAACCACCGCCACCAACAATTCGTATGGGGTGGTATAGTTCAACGCAGGCTTCGCATCGGGGTATAAGCTTGCAAGCTCCGCAAGCGCTTTTTCCTTATCCATCTTTTTCATATCGTATGCATTATAGCACATATGTGCAAATTTTGCAAGTTATTTTATTGGTATGGGGTCAAGGAAATTTGACCGCCGAAAAAATCCATTTTATAGAAACCTTTAAACGAAGTATATCTTGCCGTTTTCAAAATTGCCTGCGCCCTCGGAAAGTAGCGTGCGTCAAACCGCACACATAAACCGCACCCTATCCGTGCTTCTTTCGGGGTAGGCACCGTCACAGCAGGTACACCGTAGGTTTGTAACCGTTCCGCATAATTCAGGCTATGCGTCCGAGAACGGAAAACCGCCAACACCGTCATGTCATACGCGCCTCCTTTTAGGAATACTATATCTTATGAAAAATACTCTTTTAGAGGTGCTATATGATTTATTTTGACAACGCCGCCACAGGCGGTAGAAAACCCGATACCGTCCTTACCGCCCTTTCTTCCGCCGCAAAAGTATGCGCCAATCCTGGTAGAAGCGGACATAAATTATCCCTATCCTGCGCAAACCAGGTGGAAAATTGCCGTACGGCTTTAAACGAATTTTTTGACGGCTACGGTTTTGACCGTGTTATTTTTACCAAAAACTGTACAGAGGCATTGAACGTTGCCCTATTTGGCGTTTTACAAAAAGGCGACCACGTAATTGCGTCTTGTATGGAGCACAACTCTGTTTTACGTCCTTTGGAATACCTGCGCAGACAAGGCATCATCACCTATGATATTTGTCCTTTGCGCGGAGAAGGCGCAAACGCATATTTACACCCTGCAGACATCCGTTCCTTGTTAAAATCTAACACTCGCTTAGTCGCCGTCACCGCCGCATCCAACGTGACAGGCTACACCCCCGACCTTACCGCCATACGAAAAATTCTACCCAAAAATCTCCTCTTTCTTTGCGACGGAGCACAGGGGGCAGGACATATCAGCCTAAAAATGAAGAGGGCAGGTATCGATCTATTGACGATTGCAGGACATAAAGGTATGTTTGGCATACAGGGTAGCGGAGCATTGCTTTTTTCCGATAGAGTAACCCCCACCCCCTTACTTTACGGCGGTACGGGTTCCATGAGTGTATCCCTTGATATGCCCGATTTTTACCCTGATTGCTTAGAGGCAGGTACGCTGTCTTTCCCTGCTATTTCTTCTCTTTTAGAGGGCGTTCGCTACTTGACCTTTCATCAAAGTGAAATCGAACGCAAGCTATTATCGCTATCCACCTACCTTTTACAAGAATTATCCAACTTAAAGAACTACACCGCCTATTCCTTGCCAAATCGTTGCGGAATCGTGGCCTTGCGGCACCATCGCTTACAATCGGAAGTTATCGCCGAGGAATTATCGTCAAAATACAATATCGCTGTCCGAGGCGGCTTGCATTGCGCTCCTCTTATACACGAGGCATTAGGCACGCTGGACGGTGGTTTGGTTCGGGTTTCCTTTTCTCATTATAACGATGAAAAGGAAATTGATAAACTTATTTTCGCCTTAAAAGAATTGGATAATTTATAACTCAACGCATACCTGGTATGGTTAAATGTCTTTTAGTCTATCTACAATCGCACGCAAGCGTTTTCGCTGTATCCCATCCAACATAGGGGAAAAACTTTGGTAAAAATTTTCTATCTCTTCATTCGATAGCGTACCCGCACGCTTACTTTTTTCCGCTTCTATAAGAATGTTTTTTAACATATCGGCATTACTCTTTCCATTGTACGCCTTCGCTATTTGTTTTGCCAAATCCTCCGCGCCCGCCGTTTGCTCTTTTCTTTCATCCTCGCCCGTATAGTCCTTAAAACTCTTCATACACACCTCCAAAAAATGAATACTATATACTATTCCATCCGTCAATTTTCCGTCACAACCGCGCATATACTGCAGTATGGAAATTTTAATACTCGTACTTTTATATTATCTTTCACAAAACCCCGACTTTTCCGAAAGTGTCAAACCATTAATGACAAAGCTAAAAAATTCGGAACAAATGCTTAACTTTTTAAAGGATTTATCCAAGTTTACCCAAACCTTTAACACCTTTCAATGCAATGGTAAAAATGAAGATGCGGACAAATGTAAAACGCCGCCAAAAGAGGACAAAGAAAAACCGCAATCCCCTACCGAAGGAATTGCGGATGAATTTATCCAAAATATTTTAGACAGCTACTTAAAACAACATTAATCACACAATAGAAAAACCACCGTTGACGGGTAAATCAATCCCTGTCACGTAATCGTTTTCTTCCAAATAGAGGACGGCTTTTGCCACGTCCTCCCCCGTCCCGATGCGCCCCATCGGGATTTCTTCTTTTAACGATTGCATATCTTCCGCGGAAAAATGTGCATTCATACGGGTATCAATCACACCAGGCGAAACGCTGTTCACGCGAATACCCGACCAACCAAGCTCTTTCGCGAGCGCCTTGGTAAACCCTATCAACGCCGCTTTCGATGCCGAATATACACTTTCACAGCTACCGCCTACTTCTCCCCACACAGAAGAAACGTTCACAATCAAGCCGCTTTGTTTACCAATCATACCTTTCGAGGCTTCACGCGTACACAAAAACGCACCGCCCACGTTTACCGACATCAAGGCGTTATATTCCTCATAGGTCACGTCTTGAATTTGTTTCACAAGCGACACGCCTGCGTTGTTCACAAGGACGTCCACCGTACCGATTTTTTGAAAGAGCGCAACCACTTCGTCTTCCTTGGCTACGTCCGCGCGATACACCTCAAGCCCTAACAAGGAAACCTCTTTCGCACTTTCCTCATCACGGGAATAGGTCACGCACACACGATACCCTTTGTTATAAAATTGTAAAGCAATACTTTTGCCGATTCCGCGCACACCGCCCGTCACCAAAACCGTTTTCATCTCGTACCTGCCCCCGTCATTTTGTCTAATTTCATCATTATTTCACCCACAATTTCTTTGGGTGTCTTCCCGTCTACGTCAATGGTAAAATCCGCCAGCGCCCCATAAATCGGCGCGCGCTGTTGCAAAATTTTTTCTATTTTCTCCGTCAAGCTTTCCCCATCCGTTTTCAGCAAAGGTCGGCTTACATCCGCCGTTAAACGCTTCACAAGCGTTTCCACACTTGCCCGCAAATAAACAATTTTACCATTGCTCGTTAATAAGGAAACGTTTTCCGCCTTTAACACCAATCCGCCGCCCACGGAGATTACCAACCCGTCCTCTTGGACAAGCTCTTCTACAATTTCCGTTTCTAATGCACGGAAATACGCCTCACCGAAGCGTTCAAAAATTATCGAAGCATCACCGTACTTTTTCGCGATGAGCTCATCGGTATCCACCCAACGCAAACCAAGCGACTGTGCAAGACACCTACCAACGGTGGTTTTCCCCGCACCCATCATACCGCATAAAATAACATTCATACCGCTTAACCGAGCAGACTTTGTTTCAACCCAACGAGTGCGGCAATATAACTATTCGCGCCAAAACCGCACACTACACCCTTGCAAACCTCAGAAAGCACGCTGTTTTTGCGAAAATCCTCGCGCGCATGCACGTTTGACATATGCACCTCTACCACGGGAATGTCAATCGCCGCGATTGCGTCGCGCAAAGCATAACTGTAATGGGTGTACGCCCCTGCATTCAACAAGATACCGTCGTACGCTTTATCCAAAAATGCCTCGTGAAGCTTGCTAACAAGCATCCCTTCGATGTTGCTTTGGTAAAAGTCCACACTATCACCGTCTTTCTCCGCAAAAGCTACAATTTTTTCATTGATTTCCGCAAGGGTTTCCGCACCGTAAACACTTTGTTCACGCAAGCCCGTCAAATTCAAATTCACACCGTTGATTACTAAAAATCTCATTTTTGAACCTCCGTCCATCTCTTATAAAGCTTCTTCGCCTCGTCCTCATCGGGCGTTTTTTCCACATAAATACAATCGGCGTAATACGCCTGATAAAATAACGTTGCCGTACCATTTAAGGTGGAAATGCCCAAGCTGTCCGCAAGCCGCAAAAACTCCGACTGCGCAGGGGTATAAATCAAATCCACCGCCCACTTTGCGCCCAAAAACGCTTTTACCGTCACGGGGGATTGTCCTTCGGTATCGTGCATACCTACCCCCGTACAATTAACGAGTATATCATATCCGCCAACCTCAGGGTTATCCGCAGGGGATACCCCTAACTCATTGCAAAGCTCTTCTAGCTTTTCCCTACGTCGCTGATATACGTGTACGAGTGCGCCTGCGCTTTTTAACGCCGCAGCTGAACTTCTACCCGCTCCGCCGCCGCCAAGCACCAACACCTTTTTACCCTTCACGTCAATGCCTGCCACACGCAACATAAGTAAAAATCCCACACCGTCCGTGTTAAATCCTTGCCGTTTTGCCGTAAAAACGGTATTTACCGCGCCGCAATCAAACGCCTCTCCCGTCACTTCATCCAAATATGCCATCACGTCACGCTTATAGGGGATGGTCACGTTAAACCCGTCAAAATCCCCCAATAAACGAACGATTACACTGTCAAAATCCTCTTTTTCTATCGAAAACTTCTCGTATTCGCAATCATACCCCCATTCCTTTAAAATGAAGGTGTGAATGTGGTGACTGACCGATTTTGAAACGTCTTTACCGACCAAGGCAAGACGCAGTTTTTTCTCATTCATCTCGTACCTGCCCCCCTCAAACGTCTTTTACACCCAATTTTTCAAAGAAATCGGGGAAGGAGATTGCACAACATTCAGGACGGTAAATTTCACCGCCAAGTTCGCTAGCAAGCAAGCCAATCGCACCCGCCATCGCAATGCGATGATCAAGATAGCTGTCAATATTTCCGCCGCGCAGTTTTTTCTTTCCGCGAATGATAAAGCCGTCGGGCAGTTCCTCACAATCCCCACCGATATTGTTTATCAATTCCACCGTGCTTCGGATACGGTCACTTTCCTTTATGCGCAGTTCTTGCGCGCCTGTAATACGGCTTTCTCCATCCGCAAATGCACACATAAGCGCAATCAACGGCACTTCGTCAATCATTGATGGAATATCCTTTTCCGTCAGTTCAATTCCACGAAGATAGGATTTTTTCACCAAAATATCTGCCGTATCTTCACCGCCTGACGTGCGCTTGTTTTGCAGGATATAATCCACCCCCAAGCGATCAAACGCAGTCAAAATACCCGTACGCGTAGGGTTGACCCCTACGTTTTTACAAAGGGTTTCCCCTTTCAATGCACCAAGCGCCATAAAGTACGCCGCTGACGATATATCGGACGGAACAGATACGTTCACCGACTGCAAAACGCTCCTTTTTAACGTGATTGTATTGCCTTCCACACAAATATCCGCACCCATCGCCGCAAGCATTTTCTCCGTATGGTCACGCGATTTTACAGGTTCGCTTACCGAAGTTTCCCCATCCGCAGATAAACCTGCAAGCAATACCGCACTTTTCACCTGTGCCGATGCTACGTTCAACTTAATATTTGCACCATGCAATTGCCGAGGGGTCACATAGACGGGCGCATGCCCATCCGTCGTTTTTATATCCGCTCCCAACAATGCAAGTGGCTCCGCAACACGGGTCATAGGTCTTGCCGAAAGAGAGGCATCACCGTATAATTTTACACCTACGCCTTTACCCGCCACAAAACCCGTCAAAAGGCGCATTGTCGTAGCGGAATTACCACAATCAAGGGCTTTACCGCTTAAAAAATCCTCAACACCATTTACACGAATGGTTGCACCGTCAATATCGACACGCGCGCCAAGCTCCTGCATACAATGAACTGTGGACAAACAATCCTCCCCCATCGACGCATTTTCTATCACGGCCTCCCCACGTGCGCCAGCATTCAACATGATTGCACGATGGGTGATCGATTTATCACCAGGAAGACAAAATTCTCCGTCAAAATATTCTCTTGATCCAATTCGACGCATACCTGCCCCCCTTCTTTTATTTTTAGAACAACATTTCCTTATATTTCTCAAAAGGCAATGAGAGGATTGTCCACCCCCCTTTTTCTTTTGCCACCGACATCGTTATCTTGCCATCCTCGGTATTCTTTTTGTCTAAAAGAGCCCTATCCGCTATTTGCGAAAGCGTGGAAAAATCCACCGCTTGAGTCGGCTTTTGTTCGACTGCATATTCAATCAAGGACAACAGCTTCTTTCCATATTCCTTTTCACAAACGCCTTCAGAAATCGCCATTTTCGTTTCCAACAGCATTCCATATAATACACTTGCGCCATGGGATAACCCCAAAGCAAGCTCAATGATATGTCCCGTCGTATGCCCAACGTTTAAAGAACGGCGCGCGCCCGATTCTTTTTCATCCGCCTCGACCACACGCGCTTTATGCTCTACACAAACGGCAATCAATTTTTCTAAAAACGTCAAATCCGTCCATCTTGTGCGATTGTTTTCAAGCAAATCAAAAACCGTGCCATCCAATGCGGCATATTTAACAATTTCCCCCAATCCACACTTAATTTCTCTATCGGATAAAGTGCTTAAAAACGCAGGATCAATCAACACCTCGCAAGGTTGATAGAACGCACCGACAACGTTTTTCACACCACCCAAATTGACCGCCGTTTTACCGCCAACGCTACTATCTACCTGCGCAAGCAAGGTGGTAGGAATTTGCACGTAGGAAATACCGCGCATATATACTGCGGCCGCAAGCCCGCCGATATCCCCGACTACGCCGCCACCCACAGCAAACAAACGAGAGGTTCGACGCATACCTGCCCCTGCCATTTTCTCTAAAATTGCCTGCAACGCACGAAAATTTTTATTTTCTTCCCCAGCCGGCAAGATGAAAATTTCCGCATCGGAAAAGTAACACTTAAACCAATCGGAATACAGCGCATAGACGTTACTGTCGGTCACAACAAAATTCTTTTGTCCTGCTGTTAAAGCAGGCAAACGCATTTCCACAACATCACGCCCTATGTATATTTCCCCTTCCATTGAAGGTGTTTTTAAAGTAATTTTTTTCATCATGGTAACAATTTATAACGAGCAATCGCCTCTTGCATAGTATCACCGCCAAGGCGTTTGGATACCACGTTTGCAATCACCTCTGCAACCGCCGCTTCCGCAATCACTTCCAAGGCAAAAATTGCGCAAACGTCACTCCTCTCCGTCGCCGCAACAACGCTCGTTTTCGTTTCAAAATCTATGGTTTTCAAACCTTGCATTAAGGTAGGAATGGGTTTCATTGCCGCACGCAAGACAATTTCCTCACCGTTTGACATACCGCCCTCTATACCGCCTGCACGGTTGGTGTTACGATAAAAGCCCTTCGCCTCATCGTAAAAAATTTCATCGTGAACTTCACGACCGCTCCTTTCTGCAACGGCAAAGCCTGCGCCGACTTCAACCCCTTTGACCGCTTGAATACTCATTAAGCCTTGCGCAAGCTGGGCATCCAACTTTTCAGCATAGGTCATCATACTGCCAAAGCCGTTCTTTAACCCTTTCACACGGATTTCCACCGCGCCGCCTGCCGTATTGCCATCCTTTCTCAAGTCCTCAATTTTTGCAACCGCCAAGCTTTCCGCCGTACCACTCAACATGCCAACAGCAGAGTTTTTTGCACGTGAAAATTCGTTGAACGCATACCTGCCCCCATCCTTTACACCGCAAACCTCACAAACATAGCCGCCGATTTCAATCCCAAAAGCCGACAAATACTGACGGTAAATTTCCCCTGCCGCCACACGAATGGCTGTTTCACGAGCCGACGCGCGCTCTAATACATTACGCGCATCCACTTGCAAAAACTTCTGCATTCCTGCCAAATCAGCATGTCCAGGGCGCACCTTGGTCAACTTTTTCTCCGTCATCGCCTGCGCATCACATACACCTGCCGACATACAGTTTTCCCAGTTTTCAAAATCACGGTTATAAATGCAAAGGGTAACAGGGCTACCCAACGTTTCACCGTTACGTACCCCTGTCAAAATTTCCACACGATCCTGCTCAATCGTTTGCCGTGCGCCACGGCCAAAGCCGCTTTGACGCAACGCAAGCGCCGCATTTATCTTATCCACGTCAATTGTCAAATGCGCAGGCAAGCCCTCAATTACAGCAATTAAGGCTTTCCCGTGCGATTCTCCCGCCGTCGTTAGCTTCATACTTTTCTCCGTTACGAAAAATAAAGATTCCCGTTTATACAATCTACCGTTACGCGCTGACCATTACGGATTTTTCCAACCAAAATTTCCTCGGACAGCTTGTCCTCAATCTTACGCTGAATAACACGTTTTAAAGGTCTTGCGCCGTACTGCGCATCGTATCCTTCTTTCACAAGACTTGCAAGCGCCATCTCCGTCACAGTCAAAACGATACCGCGCTGTTCCAAAAGTCGCTTCGCCAAGCCTTCCACAATTTTCCTGCCAATTTTCACGCAATCTTCTTCCGTCAAACGATGGAATACAATGATATCATCCATACGATTCAAGAATTCAGGGCGGAATTTTTCCTTCAACGCCTTCGTGATATTTTCACGCATCTCTTCGTACTGTCTTTCGTCCGCCGCGTGCTCACTGCCTTGGCTGCTGCCAAAACCATACACACCCGTACGATCGCTTTGCGCCACCGATGCACCCACGTTCGAGGTAAGAATGATTACCGCATTTTTAAAGCTGACCGTTCTACCCTTACTGTCCGTCAAACGGCCATCGTCCAAAATCTGCAAGAGTAAATTAAACACGTCAGGATGCGCTTTTTCAATTTCGTCAAACAAGATAACGCAATAGGGTGTCGTACGCACCTTTTCCGTCAACTGCCCCGTTTGCAAATCTTCATAACCAACGTATCCCGGAGGCGCACCAATCAATTTGGAAATCGATTGTTTCTCCATATATTCGCTCATATCCAAGCGAATCATTTGGTCTTCCGACCCAAACATTGCTTCCGCCAAAGCTTTACAAAGGTCAGTTTTACCCACACCCGTAGGGCCAACAAAAATAAACGAACCGATGGGACGAGAGGGGTCTTTCAAGCCTGCGCGTGCCCTGCGAATCGCCTTCGCTACTGCACTAACCGCCTCGTTTTGACCGATGATGCGTCTATGTAAATCCTCTTCAAGACGCATCAGCTTTTCACCCTCTTCTTGTGTAATTTTAAGAAGTGGAATTTTCGCACGCGTACTAACAATCGCTGCGATATGCTCTCTTGCAAGCGCAAGTCTGCCATCAGGCAATTTTTTAGGCTTTTGCGCCATTTCCAACGCACGCTTTCTATCTTCCGCATAAACGATTTGTTTATGAGTTTCCGTCGCCAAAGCATGTTTCCCGCAACGCACGTGCAGGTCTTCCTCTTCCTTCAGCACAGCAATTTCCTTTTCCACGTCACGAAGTTCGCTGCTACCGCCATCCTCAACGATGCGCACACGAGCCGCCGCCTCGTCCACCAAATCAATGGCTTTATCGGGCAAATATCGATCGGTGATATAACGCGTGGAAAGCTTCACCGCCGCCTCAATCGCCTCGTCCGTAATCACAATTTGATGATGTTCTTCGTATTTCGGACGCAAACCGCGTATGATTTCAATCGTGTCCTTTTCCGAGGGTTCTTCCACGAAAACAGGAGTAAAACGACGTTCTAATGCACTATCTTTTTCGATATATTTGCGATATTCTTCAATGGTTGTAGCGCCAATTACCTGTAAATCCCCACGTGCCAAAAGAGGTTTTAAGATGTTCGCCGCATCCATGCTGCCATCGGTCGAACCGCCTGCCCCTACAAGGGTATGAATTTCATCCACAAATAATACGATATCGCCGTCCGTCATCACGGTATCCAACAAGTTTTTCAGTTTCTCTTCAAAGTCACCGCGATAACGAGTACCCGCCAACATACCAGGTAAATCTACGGAAAATACCTTTTTATTAAACAATTGAGGGGGGACTTGGTTGGTAACAATCAATTGTGAAAGTCCTTCCACAATCGCACTCTTACCCACGCCGGGCTCCCCGATTAATACGGGATTATTCTTTTGACGGCGGGATAAAATTTGTACCACCTGTTCAATCTCTTTTTTGCGCCCGATTACAGGGTCCATTTTCCCTTTCACCGCACGTTCTGTCATATCAATACCGCAACCTGCCAATTTTTCCGCATCCTTGCGGCTAGTTTTACGGTATTTTATTTTCTCTTCCTCATTTAATTTTTCCGCTTCTTCCAATTTCACTGCATAAGACTTGGTAACCTCTGCAATATCGCTGCTAGGGCTACCTGCGCCACCTGTGGGAGAGGGGGTAGTTTCCGGATCGTCCAAATCCCACGCCTTTTTATTTTTCAAAGCGCGCAACGCCAACAAGGTATTTTCCTTCAACACCTCGATATCAGTAAAACGTTTCAACAGCCTTACCGCGCAACAATCTTCCATACAAAGAATTTTGTACATCATGTGCGCCGTATTCGCCAATACGCCGTCTGCTTCCGCCATTTCCACCGCGCTATCGTAGGTCTTTTGCATGCGCAGCGTAACACCTTGCACCTTGTAATTTTTATCGGCGTACAACGAAAGCAACTTGCCATATTCTTCCTTGTAAACCCCTTCACGAACGAGGATTTTATACGCTTCACACTCAGGTACGCACAAAAAAGCATAGATAAAATGCTCGCTGCCTGTATAAGTGATATTTAATCTCGCCGTTGTGTATTCGGCAATCCCTAAGGCTTTTTTAAAAATTTCCGTTGCATTTGATAAAGGTCTCATACCTACTCCTTTAATCTCCGTTTCGCACCACTTGCATCAATTGACGCAAGGTTCTCCCTACGACTTCCGCACGTACTTCATCGTAAAAAAGTTCGCTTTCTCCTTCCAAATTGTTATTCAAGCAGAAGGTTGCTGGTTGCATATCCTCCCAAAAACTGTCAAATGCGTCCATACTGGTTACCTCGAAAAATCCCAAAAATACACCAAGCCGAACGTCTGTAATTTTGGTGTGGAATTCATCCATATCCAGGAGCGCACAGTTTGTTAAAGTACCATATGCACGCAAACAACGATCACGAAATTCCGTTTCCGAAGTCTTTAACATTTCACCGCGCGCCAAAATTTCCGCATCGCATATCATCTTGGTTACCTCGGACACACGTGCCAAAAGCTCCGTTTCCGACAGCCCCAAGGTTTGTTCGTTGCTTAATTGGTACATATATCCTTCCGCATGAGAGCCTTCGCCAAAAGCACCGCGCAAAGTCATACGCTTTTCACGAAGCATCGGCACAAATTTTTTCAAGCCGCCACTCCAGGTCAATCCAGGTAAAAATACCATAACGGAAGCGCGCATACCCGTCCCCAAATTACTAGGACAAGCCGTCAAGTAGCCCAACGTTTTATCATAAGCAAAATCTAAGATTCCCGATAAACGGTTGTCAAGCGCAGAAAGCTTTTCATACGCCTCTTGCAAGTTAAACCCTTTGCATATATACTGTTCGCGCAGATGGTCTTCCTCATTGACCATCACGGCAATTTTCTTATCCGTGGAAAGAATCAC
>JAFVQP010000095.1 GCA_017504735.1 Clostridia bacterium
AAAGTAGAAGCGACGCGCGCTTCCCGTATTGAAAATCTTCACGCAAGAATGTCGGCGGAAGAAAAGGACGCCGTTTTGGCGGAATTCCACCCCGACTATATCACGACGGCGTATGAAGAATTGAAAATCGGTAAAAATAAAGGTGGTAAAGTATTGCACGAACTTGCTGAGTTGTTGCAAGGCCGTTCCCGTGTTTTGGATATGGATATCGACCTGTCCAAAATCGATTACGACGTAGACGTGCTCGTTATCGGTGGTGGTGGCGCAGGCTCCTCTGCGGCAATCGAAGCACATCAACGTGGTGCTAACGTTATGATTGTTACCAAGCTCCGTTTGGGCGACGCTAACACGGCAATGGCGGAAGGCGGTATTCAAGCTGCTGATAAACCCAATGATAGCCCTGCTACGCACTATTTGGATGCACTTGGCGGTGGGCACTTCAAAAACAAGCCCGAACTTTTGTATAAGCTTGTAAACGAAGCTCCCGAAGCTATTTTGTGGCTGAACAACCTCGGTGTTATGTTCGATAAAGAAGAAGACGGCACGATGGTTACGACGCACGGTGGTGGTACGTCGAGAAAACGTATGCACGCTTGTCGCGACTATTCCGGTTCGGAAATTATGCGTACGCTTCGTGACGAAGTATTCAATCGTGGTATTACGGTTGTAGATTTCACCTCCGCAATTGAACTTATCAAAGACACCGACGGCAAAGTTGCTGGTGCGGTGCTCATGAACATGGAAACGGGCGAAATTATGATTGCAAGAGCCAAAACCGTCGTTATTGCAACGGGTGGTGCGGGTAGATTGCATTATCAAGGCTTCCCTACGTCCAATCACTACGGCGCAACGGCTGACGGCTTAGTTTTGGCATATAGAGCAGGTGCAAAACTTCTCTATCCCGAAACGTTGCAATATCACCCTACGGGTGCGGCTGAACCCACGCAAATTTACGGCGCGTTGGTAACCGAAAAAGTACGTTCGCTTGGAGCACAACTTGTCAACAAGGACGGCGAAGCGTTTGTATACTCGTTGGAAACGCGTGACGTAACGGCTTCTTCAATTATTCGTGAGTGCCGTGCTAACGGTAAAGGCGTGAAGACGACGGACGGCGAAGGCGTATGGCTGGATACTCCGCTTATCGATATTTTGAACGGAGAGGGTACAATTGAAAAACGTATCCCCGCAATGCTTCGTATGTTTGGTAAATACGGTATTGATATCCGTAAAGAACCTATCCTTATTTATCCTACGCTCCATTACCAAAACGGCGGTATTGATATCGGTGCAAACGGTATGACGTGCATTGAAAACTTGTACGTTGCAGGTGAGGCAGTAGGCGGTATCCACGGCACAAACCGTTTGATGGGTAACTCGCTGTTGGATATTATCGTATTCGGTAGAAACGCTGGTCAACAAGCAGGTGAAAAGTGGAAGAGCGTTGAACTGAAAGAATTGACTCTTTCTCACGTGGCTGAATTCGAGAAAGAAAGAGAAGAAGCTGGTATTGTAAACGATACGGCATCTCCCAAACTCCTTCCCGATTATAGAAGAAAAGCAAACTAATTTATCATAAGGGAAAAGATGAAATATTACGCCAAACCGCGCAACAGTGCGGTTTGGTGATACATAAAAGGAGATTATTGTGGAAAATTCTAATCAAGAAACGGAAACGGTGTCTACGCCAGTAGAAGAGCCCTCCGTCAAGGGAAACAAGCCTAAGAAAAATTTGAAATGGCTTTGGATTGCCATTGCGTTGGCTGTGGTAGCTGGTATTGCGGTATGGTGTACGGTTTGTGCACTGAAAGCAAATGGTATAACCAATGTATTTGGTATCGATATAACGAAAGAAACAAGCATTAACAAGTTTAGAAATGGCGTAGTATTGTTTACTTTACTTTTTGTTATGTTAGCTGTTGGTTATTTGCTTGGCGGTATCAACATTAAAGGCGTTTCTTTGGGGACTGCTGGTGTGTTCCTTATCGCTATATTGTTGGGATGGTTGTGTACGCTTGACTTTACCAACGTGCCTGTTTTGAAGTATTTTCATATGGAAAATACAGATGAAACGGTAGTAAAATATTTGAAAGGACCCATCCAAAATATTGGTTTAATTATGTTTGTGGGCAGTGTTGGTTTTATTGCAGGTCCTAATTTCTTTAAGAATCTTGCAAAAAACTTCAAAACGTATATCGTATTGGGTGCGGTAATTATTTTAACGGGCACATTAGTTGCGGCTCTTTGCACGGCTTTAACCGAATACGGCCCTGAATATTGGTCGGGCGTGCTTTCTGGTGCATTGACGTCCACCCCTGGGTTCTCCGCGGCAAAGGACGTTGCTACGGAGAACGTAAACTTAATTACGTTAGGACATGCGATTGCATATCCTTTTGGGGTTGTGGGGGTTGTGTTGTTTGTACAGCTTCTTCCTAAATTCACAAAAGCGGATATGGCAAAAGAACGTTCCTTCTTAAAAGTTGATGCAACCGAAGAAAAGCGCGATTATTCTAAATTCTTCAAGTGTGAAGATTTTGGATTTATGCCGTTTGCTCTTGCTATTATTGCCGGTTTATTGCTTGGTTCCATTACTATTCCTTTGACGGGTGCTGGTTACAACGGTGCTTGCTTCTCGCTTGGTACAACTGGCGGTGTGTTAATTATGTGTCTTGTATTCGGTCACTTTGGTCACATCGGCAAACTTTCTTTAGAAGTAAAGGAAGGAACGCTGAAAGTTATGCGTGAACTTGGCTTGGCGTTGTTCTTAATTGGCGCTGGATTTGAAGGTGGTGTTGCTCTTGTTCAAGAAATTACCGAAAACGGTGGCGTGGCTATCGTCATTTGGGGCTTTATTGGTGGTGCATTGATGACTATCGCTCCTATGATAGTAGGCTTTGTTCTCGGTAAATGGGTACTCAAATTGCCCTTGCTTAACAACCTTGGCTCTATCACGGGCGGTATGACGTCTACGCCTGCATTGGGTACGCTGATTTCTACGGCAGAAACGGATGACGTGGCTTCGGCTTATGCTTCCACGTATCCCATTGCGTTAATTTTGGTGGTACTTGCCTCGCAACTTTTAATTACGTTAATGTAATCATGGAAACCCCATCGCGCATTTTGTGTGCGCGGTGGGGGATTTTTTTAGAAAAACGACGTAAAAACGGTTGCTTTTTTGAAAACAATGGTATATAATAAATAAGCTGTTTGCAGAGATGGCGGAGCGGTTGAACGCGCACGATTCGAAATCGTGTTATGCAGGAATGTATACAAGGGTTCAAATCCCTTTCTCTGCGCCAACAAAAAAGGAACTTTTGTCTACCAAAAGTTCCTTTTTTGTTTATCCAAGCCGCAGGCTTGGCATATCATCGCCGCACAACGTGCGGTGTATATCATCAGCCCCTATGGGGCTGTAGCTCATCACGCGCCAGCGTGCATCCTCCTGCGGCTTGATGATATACAACACTTCGTGCTGATGATATACCGCAACAAGTTGCGGATTCCATACAAGGCTTGCGCCTTGATTTGTCTCTGAAAGCGCGATATAATAAACTCATCGATAACCAAGAATTTGTCGAGAAGATAGCAACAGCAAGTTGCTTGTCAACGCCGGCAACCCGTGATATAATATAATCACAACTGTTGGAGGTGGTTATT
>JAFVQP010000096.1 GCA_017504735.1 Clostridia bacterium
ATATAGCTTTCAGGCTGATAATAATCGTAGTAGGATACGAAATATTCCACACGGTTTTCAGGGAAAAACTCCCGAAACTCGTTACAAAGCTGCGCCGCAAGCGTCTTGTTATGCGCAATCACAAGCGTGGGGCGGTTGATGTTTTTGATAACGTTTGCCATGGTGAAAGTTTTACCGCTGCCCGTAACGCCCACCAAAACCTGCGTACGTACGCCGTCTAATACCCCTTCCGTCAACTTTTCAATCGCCTGCGGTTGATCCCCCGTCGGTGAGAACGGTGCGTGTAATTTAAAATCCATTTCCTTCCCTCCTTCGGGTGTTTGTAAACAAATGTTTGTTCGTATTATACCACATTTACAAACAAATGTAAACAAAATGAGAGAATATTTTTAAAATATTCTCCGCAGTATCAACCCTACTACAAACGCCACAACGGCAGAAAGCACCGCAAGCGCCATTTTTACCGCCACGTCACGTTTTTGCTGAAGGGAACAACGCCGATAAGCATGCCCCTTTGCCCGCAAAGAAAGCACGTACATTTTCTCCCCCTTCCGCTCCGACGAAAGCAATTCAAAATAATCGTCTAAAGCCAGTCCGTTTAATACTTCTTCCAGCTTTTCTTCGCTGTACCCTTTCCTTACAGGTAACAGTGCCATCAGCTCCGCAGGGGAAATGAGACATACCCCCCTTTCGTGACAAAGAGAATATACCGCATTCATTACCTCGCTTTCCCGCTTACTTAACATCCGCCCCTCTTTTACCATTTTTTGGTACTCAACGCATACTTGGTATGCCCATTTCACATTTTAGCATACTCATTTACACCCGCTTTCATACACACACGCACATAAACTTTTTTGATAATTTTTATCACTTTTTGTTTAAACACAAAAAATTCCCCTATCATTCCCTTTTCTTTTTCGAAAAAATATGCTATACTATACGCTGATAAGGACGCACTAAGGTGCGCAAGGGGGAAATGCCGATGCCGGCGGTTTATGCACATATAAGATTTGGCGAGGAGGTTGCAAAAAACCTTCCTATGCCTCATACAAATTTAATCGAACGCTTTCCAGAAGCGTTCCATCTTGGCACACAAGGGCCTGATATTTTATTTTACTTTAAGCCCTTAAAAGACAACGATATCCGCACATACGGTAAGCTGTTGCACGCCCATTCGGGTGAGGAATTTTTTCTTGCGCTAGGGGAAAAGCTATTAAACGAAGCGGGTACAGATGATGAAGCGGAACTTTTGACAAAGAACGGCGCATTTGCCGCATATACCTGCGGTTTTTTATGCCATTTCACCTTGGACGTACTGTGCCATCCACACGTAAACGAACACGTTTCCGAGGCGCTTTCTCATGGTAAAATCGAGTCGGAGTTTGACAAGTTTCTCCTGCGCTTGGACGGAAAACCCATCCGTGGATACAACACTGCTACCCCCATTTTAGATAAAAACGGGGCAAAAGCAGCCGCGGCAAAAGCATTGGACGTCGAAGAAAAAACCATCAAAATCGCCATCAAGACGATGCGCAATATAAACGCTTGGTTTTCTCGAAAATGCGAGCTGTCGCATAAATTTGCGCATACCGTGTTAAAGACAATCCACATGGATAAAACGTTTGGGGATATGTTCTTACACAAAACGGACGATCCGCTTTGCATAGAAACCAACAAAACCTTACTGCAAAAATTTAAGGGCGCAATCCCCGTAGCCGCAGCACTCATACCGCACTATTTTCAAAATTTACGCGCTTGGGTGCAAAATAAACGCTGTGAAAACAACCTGTTCCGCCACAATTTCAGTGGCATCCTAAAAACGGAGGAATAATTAAATGAAAGTAGCTGTTCCTGAACAGCAAGACCTGCCCGTCGAAACCCCAAAAACGGGTTTCACGAGAAAAGAAAAAAATTGGATTTTGTACGACGTAGCAAATTCCGCATACACTCTACTCGCAACCGCGTTGCTCGCCTTTTACTTTGACTTTCTTTCCCCCTCGGAAAGCTTGACAACTGTTTGGGGCTCCGTCAACGTTATTGTTACCATTATCGCTGTAATTCTTTGCCCGATTATGGGTACTTACGCCGATTTTAGTAAAAAGAAACGGGTGTTTATAGTGTTTGCAGGCATCGGTTTTATCGGGTGTACCCTACTGTCGGTGTTTAGCGCGATTAAGAATTTTGCCTTCGCTGGTATTTTATTCCTACTTGTATATATTGTCACCGAAGTCGGTTACACCTCGGCAAACGTATTTTACGATTCGATGCTGTCCGACGTCACCACCGATGAAAAGATGCACAAAGTATCCGCAAACGGTTATGCGTGGGGATATATCGGCAGTTGTATTCCCTTTATCATTTGTTTGGTATTGTATATCCTTGGCGATATGGTACTCGTAACCGAAGTAAACGGTGTCACGGAAAAACCCTATCTCGGCCTTGCCTATACCCTTTGCTGTTTGGTGACGGCGGTGTGGTGGTTTATATTCACTTTACCTTTATATAAAACCTATCACCAAATAAATTTTATGCAAAGACCTGAAAAGCCCGTAAAAGCAACTTTCACACGCTTGCGCACGCTATTCAAGGAGTTGACGAAAAATAAAAAGGCTTTGTTCTTCCTGATTGCTTATTTCTTCTACATCGACGGCGTACATACCATCATTACGATGGCAATGAGTATCGGTAAGGATTTACAGTTTGAAAACTTCGGTACGGTGAAATTGGTCATTGCCCTTTTCGTTACGCAAATCGTCGCCTTCCCCTTCGCTATTTTATTTGGGAAGCTGACCTCGAAGTATAAATCAAACAAGCTGTTGATCAGTTGTATCGTGGCATATACCGCAATCGGTTTCCTTGCTGTATTCCTTCGTCAAGAATGGCAATTTTGGGCAATGGCAGTCGGCGTTGGCATGTTCCAAGGCGGTGTACAAGCAATGTCCCGTTCCTACTTCACAAAGATTATCCCTAGTGAAAAATCGGGGGAATATTTTGGGGTTTACGATATCTTCGGCAGAAGCGCGGCAATCCTCGGCGTAGGGTTAATTTCCCTTTTAAGCGGTTTCTTCCCCTTGGCGGAAGGCACGTGGATCAACCTCGCATTACTTCCCCTGCCCGTGTTGTTTATCCTCGGTTTGATTTTCTTCTCGATCTCTGTCAAAGTGCCTGCCGACCCCGACAGCAAATTGGCAGAAGAGGAGCGTACAAAGCTGTAAACGCATACCTGGTATGCCCATTTTGATAAAATTGTATAGTAAAAGCGGCTCGGTTTAAGAAAAACCGAGCCGCTTTTTTAGAGCGTTGCAATCACTTCTACTTCCACCAAAACGTTTTTAGGAAGTGTCTTTACCGCCACGCAACTTCTTGCAGGGCAGGTGGTGAAATATTTTGCATATACCGCGTTAAACGCTGCAAAATCCCCCATATCTGCAAGGAAACAAGTGGTTTTTACTGCCTTTTCAAAACTGCTGCCTGCCGCCGACAAAACCTCGCCGAGGTTTTTCATTACCTGTTCCGCCTGCGCTTCAATCGTTGTCGCTTCCACGTTTCCGCTAGCGGGATTGATGGCGATTTGCCCAGAGGTGAATACCATTTCACCGCAAATCATTGCCTGCGAATAAGGACCGATTGCCGCAGGGGCTTTTTCCGTCGCTACTTTCTTTAATTCTACCATAATTTATTCCTCCATTAATCAATCAATTTAAAACCAAACTTTCTCAAACCCTGGCGGATTTCTTCGATATGTTCGTGATTTCTCGTTTCCAACTCCACACGCAAATAGCAACCGTTGATTGCCAAACCGCTGTTCGAACGTTCGTGATGTACACTGGTGATATTGCCGCCCAAATTTGCGATAACGCCGGTCACTTCTCGCAGTTGTCCAGGCTTATCCTGCAATTCAATGAGCAACTGACAACATCTGCCCGACATCAAAAGCCCGCGCGTAATCACACGCGATAAAATCGTCACGTCAATGTTACCGCCCGACACAACGCACACCGCTTTTTTGTCTTTTAAGTCTACTTTATCAAACATCGCCGCCGCAACCGCAACTGCACCTGCCCCTTCCGCAACCAACTTTTGCTTTTCCATCAACGTAAGGATTGCCGCGGAAATTTCATCTTCGCTTACGGTAACAATTTCATCCACATATTTTTTACAAAAATCGTAGGTCAAATCCCCCGGCTGTTTCACCGCAATACCGTCCGCAATCGTCGAAACGGACGCCAAAGCTTCAATCGTATCGTGCTCCACGGAATTCTTCATCGACGGCGCACCTGCCGCTTCTACCCCGATCACTTTCACACTCGGTTTCAAGGTTTTCAAGGTATAAGCGATACCCGAAATCAATCCACCGCCGCCGATAGGCACTAGAACAACGTCAAAATCAGGCAACTGTTCGATAAGCTCCAATGCAATCGTACCCTGCCCCGCAATGACGTATTCGTCGTTGAAGGGATGCAAGAAGGTGTACCCTTCTTTGTCGCGCAATTCAAGCGCCTTTTGATACGCATCATCGTAAACACCATCTACAAGGCAAACCTCCGCGCCATAGCTTTTGGTTGCTTCCACCTTAGAAATGGCCGCACCGCTAGGCAAGCAGATGATCGATTTAATACCACTCTTCTGCGCCGCAAGCGCAACGCCTTGCGCATGGTTCCCTGCCGAACAAGCCACCACGCCGCGTACCTTCTCTTCCGCAGTCAATTTGGACATTTTGTAGTATGCACCGCGCACCTTGAACGAGCCAGTTGTTTGCAAATTTTCCGTTTTAAGGTATAACTCTACCCCTGCTTTCAGGTTGGGCGCATAAATCACGTCCGTTTTACGCGCAATACCTTTCAATACCTTTTGCGCTTCATACACCTTATCAATTGTAAGCATTTTTTCTTCCTCTTTATTCTTCAACGCATACCTGGTATGCTTATTTTACTGAAATTAAATGATTTATAAACTGTTCTGCCGCGCGCGCCGAACGATTCCCCTTGCGCAAAGCGAACGCCTCTGCCTGTATTTCCAATTCCTTTTCATCCATGACAACCTCAAAACGTCTTGCAAGCTCTTTGACAATATGTAAGTAGAGTTGCTTGTTGGGTTTTGAGAACAAAACGGTCAACCCGAAACGTTCGGACAAGGACAAAGTTTCCTGCATGGTATCGTTGCGATGCACGTCGTCACCGTCACGATCGGAGAAGCTCTCTTTGATGATATGACGTCGATTGCTAGTTGCATAAATAACCGCATTGTCCGCCATTGCGCTTGCCGAGCCTTCCAACGCCGCCTTTAACATACCAAAGTTGTCGTCGTTTTGATAGAAGGACAAATCGTCGATAAAAATGATGAATTTGAGGGGATTTCCGCTAATTTTTGCCATTACCTCAGGCAAATAATGCAATTGGTCTTTGCGAAGTTCTATCAAGCGCAAACCCTCGTCAAAGTACGCATTTACCACCGCCTTGACGGTGGAAGACTTCCCTGCGCCTGCATCACCGCAAAGCAACACGTTCGCCGCAGGTTTCCCTTCCAAAAATGCGCGCGTATTGGCGATAACCTGACCGCGCTCCTCTTCATACCCGACAAATTGCGACAACTGGATTTTATCCGCGCTGACAATCGGTTCCACTTCCTTTTGATCCGTAAAGCGGAACATTGCATAGGGAGAAAAAATCCCGTAGCCATATTTATGTAAATTACGCAAAACTTTTTGATATGCCGATACCATGTCTTTGTTGAGCGAGTCAAACGCAGGCAAAATATCCTCTTCCACAGCCATATCCAAAGCAAAATCCTGCCTGGTTAAAGCGGCAAATTCACCAAAAAGCTTCAGCTCGCTTTTCGCGGCTTCTTTCACTTTTACAGGGATTGTTTTGCCATGAGCAAAGCTCTTAATATAAACGTTTTCATCGGAAAATACAATGGTTTTAACCAGCTCGGTCAAGTGACCGCCCTGCGTATAAATTTCCGATACGAACGCCGCATAGGCATCGATTTTCTCTTCTACGCGTCCCTCTGTTTGGCAATATGCCTTAAACAACGTAAAAATCGGTTGATTTAATACGCCTCGAAAAACGGCGCATGCACATAACTGTGTGTACAACTGTTTTACTTTCATGCCAATGCCTCGATAATTTTATCCGTCATTTCTTGGGTGGTAAGCGCAGGCGCGCCGTGCGCCAAATCCGCCGTGCGGTAACCTGCCTCTAACACTTTATCCACCGCCGAGATTATCGCCTCGGACGCTTGCACCTCGTCAAAGGCATACAAGAGCATCATCGCCGCCGATAAGATAGTGGCAATCGGGTTTGCCTTGTTTTGCCCTGCAATGTCGGGGGCAGAGCCGTGAATAGGTTCGTACAAGCCCCTCTTCCCCTCGTTTAAAGAAGCGGAAGGCAACATACCGATGGACCCCGTAATTTGCGAAGCCTCATCCGACAAAATGTCACCGAACATATTGCTGGTCACGATTACGTCAAATTGCGACGGGTTTCTCACAAGCTGCATCGCGGCGTTGTCCACAAGCATATCGCTCACCTCAACGTCGGGGTATTCCACCGCAATTTCGTGGACGATTTTACGCCACAAACGAGAGGTTTCCAAGACGTTCGCCTTGTCAATGCTCGTCAACTTTTTACGGCGTTTTCTTGCCGTTTCAAAGGCAACACGGACGATACGCTCGATTTCCATACGGCTGTAACTTTCCGTATCGTAAGCCTCTTCGCCGTATTTCCCCTCACGGTAACCGCGTTCGCCAAAATAGATACCGCCCGTCAATTCACGGACGATCATGATATCAAAACCGTTTGCGACGATATCCTCACGCAAGGGACATTCACTTTTTAAGGCAGGGTAGAGTTTTGCAGGACGCAGGTTTGTAAACAAGCCCATCGCCGCGCGAATACCCAAGAGTGCCTTTTCAGGGCGAATGTTCCCAGGTAAAGTATCCCACTTTGGCCCGCCTACTGCACCAAGCAATACGCTGTCGGATGCAAGACAGCCTTCCACCGTTTCTTCAGGTAAGGGCTTACCGCAGGCGTCGATTGCCGCACCGCCGATAAGGTAAGGCGTGAAGGTAAAGCCG
>JAFVQP010000097.1 GCA_017504735.1 Clostridia bacterium
ATCAACATAAACAGGATTGAAAACAGCATATACAATTACTATTTCCCCGTGGTCTTCACCAAGATTATCTCCGTTAAACGATAAAAGCTCAAACTTATCGCCTAAATCCTTGTAAACGGCTACTATATTTTCAGGAAGATTTTCGTAAGGAAACTTTAATTTTTGAGAATGAAGATACCTTTCAAGATAATCCTCATCTTTTTGATAGACTACACCCCCTGCAAAACCGCTAGGCCAACCATCTTCATCGTAAATATATAAATCCAAGCCTAAGCGCTCGCACTCCTTTGCGGAATAATCAAAAGCGTCAAACCATTCTTCCCCTAGGTATTTTATTTTAAGACCTGCTCTCGAATGGGCAAAAACACCACCCATCCCCTGTTTTCTCCGTTTTTCAGCATTTTTTGCACCTTTTCCGCTGGAATATATTCCACGTCCAAGAACTCGTCTTCATCCAAATGCGAGGTTACCCGCTCACCACCCTGCGCACGGTAAATGTAAATTTTCTCGTCGGTATAGCCAGGCGTAGGATAGATTACGTACAACAGTTGCAATTCCTTTGCCTTTACGCCTGCCTCCTCTTCCAACTCTCTCGCCGCCGCAAGCGTCGGGTCTTCCCCTCTCTCTAATTTCCCTGCAGGAATCTCGTAAAGGCTTTCCCCATAGGCATAACGATATTGACGTACAAACAAAATTTTACCGTCTTCGACGTATAACACACACGAGCCGCCTGGATGTTCAATAATTTCACGCTTACAAGGCTGGCCGTTGGGTAAAAGTGCATCATCACAACGAAGATTGATGATTTTACCATTATATACGTAATTTTTTTGTACTGTTTTCTCTATGTAGTCCATATAAACTCCTTTCAAGTATGCAAAGTGGATAGGATTGCACCTTCTTTTTATCATTATAGCACAAAAAAACAAAATAATAAAGATTTTTTTCGCAAAATACCTTGATTTTTGTAAACTTTTTATGTATAATAGTAAAACTTAAGTCCGCTTAAGGGAACGACGATAAAAAAGATATTGAGGTACATATGCAAATCCAAGGGGAAACATCCGTCAACAAACTGATTATTTTGTTTGTTTTCGATAAAATGGAAGCCGCTTTGTCGGAACGCACCGTTCTTGAAATGTGCGCATCGGGGAATAATTGGCTTCATTATATGGACTGTAAGGAATTGCTCCCTCGCCTCATTGACGATGGCTTCCTTTGCCGTGTTTCTTCTACCGAAGAAGAGCCCCTCTACGTAATTACGGGGGAAGGCAGGGAAAGTCTTAACAGCTTTTACATCAAAATCCCCAAAAGTATCCGTGACGAAATCACCACTTTCGTAAAAAATAACAGCGGTAAGCTTAGGAACCGTCAGGAATGTAAATCAGACTACTTCCAAAACGTTGATGGCACCTATACTGTATTTTTAAAAATTCTTGCCCCCGTACAACCTATGTTGGAATTAAAGTTTGTCGTTCCCGACAAAAAGACAGCTCAACATATCTATAAAAATTGGGAAAGCAAGGCGTCCGACCTCTATTCGGCAATCTACGAAACGCTGGTTGATTGATTTAAGAAAGCGTTTTACATACTATATCATTTTAAGGAAGGTTTTTTATTATGTTTACTTATGCTCCTAAAGGTACTTGTTCTAGACAAATTCTTTTTAACGTAGATGCAGACAACAAATTGCGCGGTGTTCGCTTTATCGGCGGTTGCAGTGGCAACCTGCAGGGTATTGCGCGTCTTGTAGAAGGCAAGGATATCGATGAAATTGAAACGCTTTTGGCTGGCGTACGCTGCAAAGGCAACACCTCTTGTCCCGACCAATTATCACAGGCTATTACCGCATATAAGGCTGAAAAAGCGGCGTCTAACAATCAATAACAGCCCTATCCCATCTTTTATTTAAACAAACAAAAATCGCGAGGTTTTCACCCCGCGATTTTTTATATTCTTTTCAATTAGTGCTTAAAGTGTCTATCGCCCACAAAGATCATCGCAATGCCTGCTTCATCGCAAGCATCAATAGAAAGTTGATCTTTGATGCTGCCACCGGGTTGAATAATTGCGGTGATACCTGCTTTCACACATTCTTCTACGCAATCAGGGAAGGGGAAGAATGCATCGCTTGCCATAACCGATCCTTTCACTTCTTCACCGGCGTGTGCAATTGCTTGCTGTGCAGCCCAAATACGGTTGGTTTGACCCATACCGATACCCGTCGTTCTATCCGCTTTACCAACCACAATCGCATTCGATTTCGTGTGCTTTACAACCTTCCAGTTGAACATCATTGCCTTCATTTCTTCTTCCGTAGGTGCACGTTTCGTTACCACCTTAAGATTTTCAGGCGCAAACAAGGTATTATCGTAATCCTGCACAAGCAAACCGCCATACACTTTTTTCATATCGTACGCGCTTGCTTCACGCTTTGCTTTAATATCGGGCAATTCCAAAAGACGAATATTCTTTTTCTGTTTCAAGATTTCTAATGCACCTTCGGTGAATGCTTCCGCGATAACAATTTCGATGAAAATCTTATTGATTTCCGTTGCAGTTGCTTCATCTACCGTACCGTTGATTGCCAAAATACCGCCAAATACGGATACGGGGTCAGATTCGTACGCTTTGATATACGCTTCGTGAATGGTTGCACCAACACCTACGCCGCAAGGATTTGCGTGCTTACAAGCAACAACGCAGGGTTCTTCAAATTCCTTTACAAGCTCCAACGCACCGTTGGCATCGTTGATATTGTTGTAGGAAAGTTCCTTACCCCAAAGCTGTTTCGCCTTGGAAAGCGAACCTGCGCGGATAAATTCTTCACTGTAATAACTTGCGCCCTGGTGAGGGTTTTCACCATAACGCATATCCTGCGTTTTTTCGTATGCGAAGGTCATGCTGTCGGGGAAACGAATATCCAGCTTTTCAGCCAAATAATTGGAAATCATGCTATCGTAAACTGCCGTATGCGCAAATACCTTATACTGCAGGTATTTCTTCGTTTCCAACGTAATTTCGCCTGCTTCCAACTCCGACAAAACGCGTTCGTAATCCTTAGGATCTACCACCACGGCAACGTCTTGGTAGTTCTTTGCCGCCGCACGAATCATCGTAGGCCCACCGATATCGATGTTTTCCACTGCATCTTCAAAGGAAACACCGGGTTTAGAAATTGTTGCTTTGAAGGGATAGAGGTTAACCGCAACAATGTCAATGGTATTAATATTCAACTTTTCAAGCTGTGCCATATGTTCAGGGTTGGAACGCATCGCCAACAAACCTGCATGCACAATGGGATGCAAGGTTTTTACTCGACCATCCAAACATTCGGGAAAGCCCGTCAATTCGCTGATGCCGATAACGGGAAGCCCTGCTTCTTTCAACACCTTTGCAGTACCACCCGTAGAGATGATTTCGTAGTCGCAAGCAACCAAACGCTGACAAAACTCTACAATACCTGCTTTGTCGGAAACACTGACCAACGCTCTTTTCTTCATAAATATATACCTCTATAATTATTTTTTCGTTTTTCGTGCATAATACTTGTATGGTATTATTGTATATTTTACTGGCGGCGTATATAGTCGCCATCAATTTCTATTCATTTTTACTAGTAAAGGGTTTAAAGGATAAGGAAAAGGCGGCGGAAACCGCCAAGCAAGCCAAACCTTTAATCGACGCCTCCGCTGACGCAAAACAACCGATTGTCCCCTCACAAGAACGATATCTAGGGAAATTATGTATCGCCGGCGCTTTAGGCGGCGCAATCACCATCTATGTTTGTATGTTTATTTTTAAGTATAAACGCACGGATTTATTGTTAATGGTATTAATGCCCCTGCTCGGCGTTTTAAACGTTTACCTTTTCGTCCTACTCTTCAAATCGGGGTTCGGATTCTTGTTAATACGCTAATATGCGCATTACTTGATATTATTATAACATATCCTATTTTAATAAAGCAAGGAAACGAACGCATTCTTTTCTTTATTTTTAGAACGAAAATTTTTCACATTTTTTGAAAAATAAAAATATTAAAAATTTTTTCAATTTTTTTGCAAAAAGCACGAAAAAATATTTGACAATTCATTCAATAAATGCTATTATATACAAGCGTTGTCGATGCGACGGTGAAGTGCGATGAATGCGGGTGTAGTTCAATGGTAGAATTCCAGCCTTCCAAGCTGGCCGCGTGGGTCCGATTCCCATCACCCGCTCCACCTAACTATCCGAAGTGGGCGCGAGACATGCGCCTGTAGCTCAGTTGGATAGAGCAACGGCCTTCTAAGCCGTGTGTCAGGAGTTCGAATCTCTTCAGGCGCATCAAATAAATGGCGTAACATGGCGGGCGTAGCTCAGTTGGTTAGAGCGCCAGATTGTGGCCCTGGAGGTC
>JAFVQP010000007.1 GCA_017504735.1 Clostridia bacterium
CTGAAAAAGGTACTTTTAGCCATAATGCTTTCTCCTTGCTTTTTTATTAATAATAACATAATTCTTGCGCGTTGTCAAGCCCTTTCGCGGGCTGGTGACCATGTTTTTTGAAAAAGTCGAAATGTTTTTTTGTATCTATTGACAAAAAAAATTTTTGTGATATAATGTATTTGGGAAAATATAAAAATCGGTAAGGAGGGAAAGGTATGAAAAAGTTATTCATAAAAATTGCGTCGGCAATTTTTGTGCTTGGTATGTCTTTGGGGTTTGCAGGATGTAATTTAAACGCTCTTCTAAATTCTTCTACGGGCGAAAGCACTCAATATTCCACCAGCGAAACGCACGAGCATACGGGCGAGTGGATCGCAAACGAATGGACGCATTATTGGCAATATACCTGCGGTTGCCCCGCACCCGATATTGCGGAATTACATATGGATTACGATGCGAATAACGTTTGCGACGTTTGCGGCTGGGTTTTAACTTCTCCCGATAGTAGTGACGAACCTCACGTGCACGTGTATAAGCAAATTCCTACGGAAAACACGTTATGCGGGCTTGCGAGCTGTAAATATCCTGCGGAATATTATTGCGTGTGCGATTGTGGGGCGGTGGATACGACGACCACTTTCTATTATGGCGATACGCTTCCGCACGAACCGAGGGCGTATTACGGGTATGATGAAGAAAATCATTATGAAATATGTGACGTTTGCGGTCAGAATCTTGAGCCGACTGCCCATACTTTTGAGGGAGAATGCTGTAATATTTGTAAATACTCCCAAGGGGACAGTTTAGGGTTATCCTTTACCGAAAACGAAGACGGAACGGGTTATTTGGTGAACGGTAAAGGGAGCTTTAATGGGGAAACGCTTAGTATTCCTCGTTATCACAAGGGCTTGCCCGTTGTGGGTATGAGTCCTTATGCCTTCGGGTGGCTGCAGGCAAAGACGGTGAAAATTCACGGTGGTATTCAAGAAATTTGTGGATATGCCTTTTATGGGTGTGATGCCGAAACGATTATTTTAGAAGAGGGTATTGAGTATATCGGTGAAAGTGCCTTTTGGCATTGTAGATTTTTACGGCAGTTAACGCTTCCTACTACGGTAAAAACGATCGGGGAAGGGGCTTTTTGTTGGAATAATTTAAGGACCTTGGTGATTCCCGAAGGGGTAACCCACATAGGAAAAAGCGCGTTTATCGGCAGCTTGCGCCTTTTACACGTGACCCTGCCTTCCACTTTGCAAACGATTGAGCCGTCCGCTTTTGGAAACTGTCCCAAATTGATGGAGGTTAAAAATTTATCCTCGTTGGAGCTTGAGTCGGGCGCAAAGGACGTCTTTGGCGAGATTTGTGAAAATGCAAAGCACATTTATAAGGACGGGGACACGAACTATTACGTAAACGACGGCGGTTTTGTTTTCTACCGTTACGGCGAAGGCGGCGAAAATATTTTGTTGGATTGCTTGCGTGAAAACCCGAATTTAGTTTTACCCGACGATTGCAGGGGCGAGTCGTACACCGTAGGGGAGTCTGCTTTTTATCAGCAGGAATGGATTAAAACGCTTACCTTTGGAAATCAAGTGACGACGGTGGGCGAGGACGCGTTTTCGCATTGTACCGCCTTGGAAAAGGTGACATTTTCTCCCTCGGTTAAGACGTTACAAAACGGTGCGTTTTACTACAATATTAATTTGGAAGAAATCAACTTTGCGGAAGGCTTGGAAGGAATATCGCAAAGCGTATTTTACCGTTGTGAAAAGGTGAAAGCTCTGCATCTTCCCGCAAGCCTGAAGAATATATTGTACAGTTTTGGCGAAATGAACGCTTTGGAAGAGATTACCGTAGCGGAGGGCAGTCCCTTTTACGTGGAAGGCAACTGTTTGATTTATAAGGACGGGCACACCCAAGAAAAATCGTTGGTGCTTGGCTGTAAAAACAGCATTATCCCCAACGGAAAGGTGGAAACGATTTTGCGCCGAGCCTTCAATTGTAGTAGCTTAACTGCTTTAGAAATCCCTGACAGTGTGAAAGAAATTGAAGCAGGGGCTTTTACTGAATGTCCTGCAACGATTTTGGAAAACGGCGTTTGGTACGTGGATAATTGGTGTATAGGCTTTGACGGCTCCACGAAGGCGGCGGCAGTTATCAAGGAAGGTACGGTAGGGCTTGCGTCGGCAGGGGAAGGTTGGCTTTTGGGAAGCAGCTCCTGTATGTCGCTTCGCGATATCGAAAAGGTCGTTTTGCCCAACAGCCTGCAACATATTTCCGACGGGTTCTTTTATGATTGGGACGGTGAAATCGTTTGGGGCTCCGCACCTACAATGAAGACCATAGAGGCGTATGCGTTCCAGGGCTATTTGGGGACGGCGTTTACCATTCCTGACAGCGTCGAGGTGATTGAAGAATACGCTTTTCACGCTTGTTACGGCTTGCAGGAAATCGTTGTACCCGAAGGGGTGATAGAAATTCAAGAGGGCGCCTTCTATTACTGTACGGAACTTAAAAAATTGCATTTGCCTAGTACCTTGGTAAGCCTTGGCGAAGGATTCTACGGAATGGGTGTAATGGAAGAAATTACCGTTCAACACGGGAACGAGCATTACCAAGTAATGAACGGCTGTTTGGTGGAAATCGTCTCAAAAAAGGCGTTGCTTTTGACGAAGGATGGTACGTTGCCCGATGGGGGGACGGTTGAAATTTTACCGTTGTACTTATTGCACAACCGCGAAGAAACCGAGTTGATTATCCCCGAAGGTGTTAAGGAAATCGAAAGTTTCGCCATTTATAAATGTGAAAATTTAACCGCTATATATTTACCAAAGAGTATAAAAATTTTGGTGAATCGTTGGATAGAGGACTGTGACAACTTAACGGATATTTACTATGCAGGCACCGAAGCGGAATGGATTGCTTTGTGGGTGACGAATATCAAAGAGAACGTAACCGTACATTTTTTAGGTGGAGAAAGTTAATATAGACCAAAAGTACCATAAGGGGGCTGTTATGAAAAAGATATTTGCGTTATTTGTAAGTATTTGCGCAACCTTGGTTGCTTGCACCTCGTGCGCAATAGGCGCCAATGTGATTGTTCCCACTTATCATTATCACACCGATTACGCAGGGGTGTATATTTTGGTGGATTCGGTGGACAATACGGGCGAAAATGCGCTTTTGCAGGTGGAATGGCACAATGAAACGGATTATGAAGTGTCCTACACGATGCCTTATCAAATCGAATATAAAGACGGTGACGAATGGGTAAATATCCAAACCGAAGATTTGAATTATTCGTATGAAGAAATCACCATCGCTCCGCAAAGTATCACCTTGCAAAGCTATTCGACAGCAGGCTTTGATGTTTCCAAAACGGGCACGTATCGTCTTCGTACAAAATGCACAATTTTGACGGACGATGCCCAAGGCTGTGTTTTGTGGGTAGAGTTTGAGGTGAAAAATTCCTTACAGGTAGAAAGCCACAAAGTGACGGCGGAACTGGACGATTGGTTGCATGAGGACTTAAAGGCGCGTTATAAGACGGGCGAAAACGTGGTGGTAAAAATATCACTTGCGTACGATATTGGCTTTGCTTTGTATATGAATGGCAAGGTTTTACAACAAGACCCGTGGGAAAGCGGACGGGATTATTGGCAATACACCTTCACGATGCCAAACGAGGACGTGGTGCTTACCTATAAAACGAGTGCAGGTATGTTGGAAAAGCCCTGCGAACACACCTATCAATATAACCGCGATGAAACGGGACATTGGTGGAATTATACCTGCGGTTGTGAAACACCGTCTAATTTTTCCCAGCATTTTGACGATGATGCCGACGGTAAATGTGATGGTTGCGAATTTGAATTAGAACCTACGGGTGGGACACCCGATATTTTCTATGCCGCTTGTTATCCGTCGGAAATTACCTATCAAGGGAAATATTACTATACCGTACAAGGCGTAGGGGTGGCAACCAAAGTTCCTTTGGAAAACGTAGGCGACTTGCTTGGGTATATTATTCGCGAAGAAGACGTGGATGCGTTTACACAGGAATATCCCAACGTGGATTATATTATCGACCCCAGCGTTTACGATTATTCCACAAATAATCGCGTGGCGTTCTACAAGGTAAAGGGTTATGACGATTTAAGCTTTATCTGTGTGCTCGAAGACGGCGAATATCAATTGTTTGAAGAAATACAAAACGTTTACAAAGTAACCATCATTGATAAATACAACGAGTTTATTGACAAGCCGAACAGAGAATATTTTGTGCCAGGTATGGTGATTACAATCCATTGTTACCCGATAATGGATGCCGATTTGGTTATGTATATCAACGGGAAACGCATAGGTATTCAAAAGTCGGTAGAAACAAATGATGGTCGCTATATTTGGGAATATTCTATTACAGTACCCGAAGAAGATATTGTGGTGACCTTTGCGATGAGCGGTGGAATGTAAACTTGAAGGGGGGGGGGATAAACGGTGAAGAAAATAATAGCATTATTCTTGGCGATTTTTACCTGCTTTTGTTTTGCAGGGTGCGCTGGGCCTAAAGTAGAACACGTATATGCTCCAAGTGAATTATATGCGGTTGTGGAAGACAACCTCGGCAACGAATATACAATCGACATATCTCGCGAAGAAGGGAAGACGGAAAAAAAGATAGACTATGATATAGAATATCTTGCGCGAAACAATACGCAGGTGTATTTGCACCTGAAAGGGATTTATAAAAGCGACGGCACGCCGCTTCAAGAAGAATTGTATCAACAGTCAAGCTTTGACGATACCGACAACGTGCACCTTGCCTTTGTCGGTACGTATGAAATGCCGAAATCGTGTGCGATTTACTATTTGGCAAACGGATCTAAGCAAAATGATTACGAGGTAAAATTCCGCTTTAATATTACGGTAAAAGCGGACAAAACCCTGCATAAGTACGTGACGATACCCGATGCGGAAATCCCTTATGATTATTTTGCGTGTGAAATGCAAGAAATCAGCGCGGATACCTATGATTTGACGGCATCTCGGGATGTATTGGCAGGGGTAAATAACACCGACGATTACGAAAGAGGCTATTTAAGCCAATGTTTTTCTTCCGATAGCGCGGATGCTGAACGGTTGAACTATTCCAGTCAGATTTACAAACAGCAAACCAAAGAGGATATTGTATGGCAAACGGAGATGCTTCATTCCGTTGATCTGAATGCGAAATATTCTTGGGAAACTTATCAATATACGCAAATCAAAGGGAAAGACCCGCACGAATTAAATCCTGCATACGGCTTAAACGAAACGGACGGCATTTTTAGCGCAGGTACACATAAACAAGGTGGATATTCCGATTGTATAGATTTGCCTTTTGAGTTGGAAGTGGTAAAAGAAGGGACGGATTTAACCTATAAGGCTGGGACAAAGGACGGGTATTTATATTTGTCTATTTCGGGGATTTTGCAAAACTTTTGGTATCCTCGCCCGACGATTATCACCGCTACATATAAAATAGAGGACAACAAAATTGTTGCGTGGCTGTTTGAAAAAACGGACGTTGCTGCGGACGAATACGGTTACTGGACGACAGCCCATTACTGTATTCCTTTGAGTGGTGATATTGAGCTTTTAGATGAGGCGGTTTTAGACGAACTTTGCGCGTTGTATTAAGGAAGGAAAATAAATGAAAAAATGGTTTTGGCTTGTCTTGTCGGCAGTGTGCGCCGTTTGTGCGGTTGCAGTTGTCGGCAGTTTGGAAAATCAAGCGTTGCAATTCAATACTTATACGCTGTCAAGCCAAAAACTTCCCACATCGTTCGACGGTTTTCGTATTGTACAAGTTTCCGATTTGCACAATGCGGAAATAGGCGAGGGGAACGAAAAACTCCTGACAACTTTACAAGACGCACAACCAAATATCATCGTCCTTACGGGAGATTTGATTGATTCGCGCAAGACCAAGGTGGACGTGGCGTTGGAGTTTGCGGAGCAGGCTATGCAAATCGCGCCCTGCTATTACGTGACGGGCAATCACGAGGCGAGGGTGACGGAATATAGCGAGCAGAAAAAGGGTTTAACCGCGTTGGGCGTAGTCGTTTTAGAGGATACCCACACGAAAGTGGAGCTTGACGGAGAAAGCATTACCCTTTTAGGGGTAAACGACCCAAGTTTCCAAACGGATTACTTGTTGGGGGATGCGGAAACGGTGATGCGTAGTACGCTGATGCGCTTAACGGACGAAACGGACGGGTTTACCGTTTTACTTTCCCATCGACCCGAATTGTTTGATATATACGTGGAGTTTGGCATTGACCTTGTTTTTAGCGGTCACGCGCACGGCGGTCAATTCCGTTTGCCCTTTATCGGCGGTGTGTTCGCACCCAACCAAGGCTTTTTCCCGAAATACGATGGGGGAATGTTTACCCAAGATGCCACTTGTATGCTTGTCAGCCGTGGGGTTGGAAACAGTATAATCCCATTTCGTATTAATAACAAGCCCGAAGTTACTTTAATAGAACTCACAAAGGAGAGATAAACCATGAAAAAGATACTTAGCGTATTGTTAGCGGTGGCGATGTGTTTTTGCTTTGCTGGGTGTAATGCAATTAACCAGTTGCTGAACGAAATTTTAAGATGGGGTGCAACCGTTCCGCCTTCCTATGCGCCTTGTACAACCTACTATGGGGTAGTACAAAAACAGGAAGAGGGCGACGGACTGTTTGTGTATATCGACGGCGTTGGGCTGTGCGACATTCCTACCTATGAAAAGAATACGGTAAAGGTGGCGGAAGGAGATGTACTCGTGATAGACTTCTACACCGATGAGGTGGCGATTATGGAATGTTACCCTGCGCGCTTTGCCTTGTCTGCCGATTATATGGCGGTGGTGGAATTTAATTTTTCCTTGACTTGGGGTACGTTTGGGATTAGCTCTTACGACAGTAAAACGGGTAAACTTGTAAAAACGAAAGATGCGCCTACGCCCGAAAATTATATCACAACTCATATTTTGACGGCACAAGAAAAGATAGCGATATTTAAAATTCTTCAAGCGTTAGAGATGGATTCTTATCCCGACGAATACAATCCCACGGAAGGAATAGGTTCGGACCCCTATCAAGAACTGATTTTAAGCGCGCAGTTGGATAGGCTCACGAAAACGATTACAGCGGAGCAAGTTGCGCTTGGCGACGCGACCAGTCCAAAGGGACAAAAATTTATGGACGCGTGTGATGCCATCGCGGACGTTTTAGAAAACACGGAAGAATGGAAGGCTCTTCCCGATTTCCCGTATTTGTATGATTAAGGAGATTGGTTATGAAAAGAATACTGTCGTTTATTTTGACGATAATATGTTTTATCGGAATAGGAGGGGGGATATCTGCTTGCTCTGCGACACATCGTGTAACGGCGGAAGAGTACGAAAAAGCCTTTTCGGATGAGGCGATGTTAAATTTAACCATTTGCATAAGAGGTCCTTACTGGGAAAGGGATCAAAAGCAACAATATTATTATAGGAACGGCGATACGTTTGCATTGTGTCTTTATAAAGATGAAATGCAATATTATGGACAGTATTATACGGAAAAAGATGGCGAAGAGGCATACTATTTGTATGGAAGCGAATATCTAAAAGATTTTACGAAGGAGTTTGCGTTTTGGCGTAAATCTGAGATTCCGTTGCCCGAAAATTCGTATTTGCATAAGGCGGAGTTTGTTCGCTTATACGAAAGAGATTTTCACTTGTTAGAATATGATAGAACAACGAAAGCTTATCAGTTCGAGTTTACTGCGCAGGGCTATACGTATCTTTATTCCTATTATTTCACAAATAAACAGCTGACGAAGTTTGAGATAAGTACACCAAGGGATGAGGCGTATCAATTGACTTGGGAATTTTATAATTACAACACGACAACAATTCCTGTACAAGTTGAATAAACTGAAATATAAACAACCGCCCTGCAAGGGAAATCCCTTGCAGGGCGGTTTTAATTTTACCTTAAATTAGCCAACGATAAGGTTTACCAATCTACCTTTAACGATGATGCATTTCTTCACGCTCTTACCAGCCATCGCTTCCGCAACGTCGGGGTTCGCGCATGCAGCTTCTTGGATTTGTTCATCCGTCAAGCCTTCCGCAATCATCATTTTTGCCTTGATTTTGCTGTTTACCTGAACGGCGTATTCCACTTCGTCCTTTACCAAAGCCGTTTCGTCAAACGCGGGATAGCTTTCTTCAAAGACGGAATTCTTGTTGCCGAGTGCTTCCCACAATTCTTCCGCAAAGTGGGGGATGAAGGGTGCAATCATACGTACCAAATCTGCAATCGCCGCTTGGTAGAACTTCACGTTCTTGGCTTCTACTTCGTTTTCGTACTTTTGAAGAGCGTTCACGTATTCCATCAAACGTGCCACCGAGGTGTTGAACGAGAATGCTTCCACGTCGCGCGTAATGCTCTTGATTGCATAATGCTTAGCGTAGTTCAAATTCTTTTCCGCCGAAGTCATTTCGTCGTGACCGCCCGTCATTTCCATCGATTTGTGGGTCAAACGTTCGATACGTTCTGCGAACTTCGTAACCGATTTGATACCGTCGTCGTTCCAAGGACCGCCTTCGGTGTAGCTAAAGCCAAACATCAAATACAAGCGGAACATATCCGAGCCGTATTCTTCAATGTAGGTGTCGGGGGAAACGACGTTGCCGTGCGATTTAGACATACGGTTGCCGTCAGGCCCCAAGATGATGCCTTGGTGAACAAGGCGTTTGAAGGGTTCGCTAAAGTTGACGTAGCCCATATCGCGCAATGCTTTCGTGATGAAACGTGCATACAAAAGGTGCATACAAGCGTGTTCCGAACCGCCAACGTAAACGTCCACGGGCAGCATTTTGTCTGCAACGGTTTTCGAGAAGGCCTTTTTGTCGTTGTGCGCATCGGGATAACGGAGATAATACCAGCTAGAACATACGAAGGTATCCAAGGTGTCAGGGTCGCGCGTAGCTTTGCCTCCACACTTAGGGCAGGTGCAGTTCATAAACCCTTCGTGGCTTGCAAGAGGGGATTTGCCGGTAGGGCGGAATTCTACGTCATAAGGGAGTTTTACAGGCAATTCCTTTTCAGGAACGGGCACAGTACCGCACTTTTCGCAATGAATCATCGGGATAGGTGCGCCCCAGTAGCGTTGACGGGAAACCGACCAATCACGCAAACGGTAGTTTACTTTCTTACCGCCTTTGCCGATTTTTGCAAGGTGCGCCGCAATGGCATCGCGTGCTTCTTCACCCGACAAACCGTCGAACAAACCGCTGTTTACCAAGATACCGTCTTCGGTGTAGGGTAAAATCGTTTCGCCGCCGCGTTTTTGGATAACCTGCGTTACGGGCAAGTTATACTTTTTCGCAAAAGCGTAATCGCGTTCATCGTGCGCCGCAACCGCCATAACTGCGCCCGTACCGTAGGAATACAATACGTAGTCCGCAAGGTAGATGGGTAACTTTTTACCGTTCAAGGGGTGGGTTGCATATGCGCCCGTAAATACGCCCGTTTTTTCACGCGCGGTAGAAAGACGGTCGATGTCGTTTGCTTCCGCTGCGTAGCGTACGTAATCGTCGATGGCTTTTGCGTTTTCAGGATGCGCTGCTTTCAACGTTTCCGTAAGAGGGTGTTCAGGTGCAAGTACAACGTAGTTTACGCCGAATACCGTGTCGGGACGGGTGGTGAAAACGGTGATGTCGTCGCCCGTTTCACATTCAAAGTGAATTTCACAGCCCGTGGATTTACCAATCCAGTTTTTCTGCATGAGCTTGGTCTTTTCCGGCCAATCCAAACCCTTCAAATCATCCAACAATTCTTCCGCGTAGTCGGTGATTTTTAAGAACCATTGCGTCATATCCTTACGAAGAACAACGGAGCTGCAACGTTCGCATTTACCGTCAACAACCTGCTCGTTTGCAAGTACCGTTTCGCAAGAAGGGCACCAGTTGATGAGGGCGTTTTTACGGTAAGCAAACCCTTTCTTGTAAAGTTGCAAGAAGAGCCATTGCGTCCATTTGTAGTAATCTTCTTCGCACGTCTTAATTTCCGCGGTCCAATCGAACATTGCGCCCATTTTACGAAGCTGTTCTTCCATCGTTGCGATGTTCTTTTCCGTAGAATCTTTGGGGTGAATCCCCGTTTTAATTGCGTAGTTTTCCGCGGGTAAACCGAATGCGTCAAAGCCCATGGGCTGGAATACTTCGTAACCCTGCATTTTCTTAAAACGCGCATACGTATCGGTAGGGCCGTAGTTGTACCAGTGGCCTACGTGCAATTTTGCGCCCGAGGGATAGGAGAACATTTCCAAAACGTACAGCTTTTCTTTCTTGCTGTTTTTCTTAAAAACGTTTTGTTTTGTCTTTTCCCATTTTGCCTGCCATTTGCTTTCAACGGACTTCATATCCATAATAAAAAACCTCCGAAAAGGGAGCGTATTTACCGCTCGTTTCTTCCATAATATAATATAGTGTTTATTTATTATAGTAAAATTTTATCCGCAAGTCAAGCAAATTGCCCTCGCGGATAAATAATTTCCGTTTTGGCGCATACAATAATCATGTGGAAGAAATAACGATTACGCAAAATGGCTTTGACGGCCTATATATGTCCTACCTTTTTGGTAAAGTACGCGAACGCTTTTCCTTTCTCCCTAACGTCTGCGATATTGCTCGTAAAGGGGATTGCACCGAGATTGCGTTTAAAACCGACCGTGCCTATTGTCCATACGTGCGTAAATACGCAGAAGAACATATCGCGGATATTTTGGCGGTGGGGTACAAATACGCCTACTTTGAAAAACGCCTGCCTTTACCCCTTTTGGTACCGATGAAAAAACGATTGCTTTTGACTGCGCTTGTGGCGGCGGACTATAAAGAGGATAGGGCGCATATTGCGAAGCGAATACGAGGGTATGAAAGTTATTGCTTGGACGGTTTATTCCATTTCCGCTTGCAGGATTTAATCAAACGCTGGGAGGAGATTATCGATTATATCCCCACGGATATGGGGGAAGGCGCGATGGACGGTTTTATCGAGTTTTTGGCGGAAGATGGCGAAGGGAAGGTGTTTATCAAAGATGGTAAAGTCTATGATGAGGAGTACCGCCCTTTGACACGTAGCCTTTTAACGGGGGTAGAATCGTCTATCGGGGAAATTTTACTAAGCGGTGCCGAGCGTGTGTATTGCTTTGGCGAGGTGGATGGAGACACAGCGGCATTTTTACGAAAATATTACGGGGAAAAAGCAATTTTTTGCTGAAAAAAGGTTGACAAAATTCACGGAAATGGTTACAATAGAATTTGTAAAGACAAGTAGCGCCGTTTCGATTTTTCAGAGAGCTTGCCCTTGGCTGTGAGGCAGGTAAATAGGCACGGATGGTGAAACCGCTTTACGGTTCGTGAAAATTGTATAGAAAAGCGGTCGTATTTTACGGCAATTAAGGTGGAACCGCGCAAAAATTTGCGTCCTTAAACTTTCTTTTAGAGGGAGTTTAGGGGCTTTTTTATTAAGTGAAGTTTTGCTAACGCAAAGTGAAGTTCTTTTCAAGAGATAAGTTTTTCGCTTTGCGAAAAGTGAAGTTTGCCTATTGGCAAGTTGTGGCTGTTATTAATAATAGCAATAACTTTTACTTAGTAAAAACTTCACTGCGCCAAAGGCGCAACTTCACTGGCGTAGCCAACTTCACTGTATCGAAGATACAACTTCACTTTCGAAAAAACATACCCTATACGGAGGAAATATATGAACATTATTTTAAAAAGCGGCGACGCTTTAGAAGTAGCGGAAAACGCAACCGCAATGCAGGCGGCAATGGCGATTTCTGAAGGCTTGGCAAGAAACGCAGTTTGCGCAAAAGTAAACGGCGTTTTGGTTGATCTTTCCCACGAATTGAAGGAAGGGGACAACCTTGAAATTGTTACCTTGAAAGACAAAGAGGGTTTACAGGTTTACCGTCATACCTGCGCACACGTTTTGGCGCAGGCTTTGAAAACGGTATATCCCACCTGCAAACTTTCCATCGGTCCCGTTATTGAAAACGGTTTCTATTACGACGTAGATTTCGTAACCCCCATCACGCAGGCTGACCTTGCGAAGGTGGAAAGTGAAATGCAAAAAATCATCAAGGGTAATTTGCCCATTGAACGCTTCACTTTACCCAAAGAAGAAGCAATCGCTTTGATGAAAGAATACAGCGAAGATTACAAGGTAGAACTTATCGAGGATTTACCCGAAGGGGAAACGATTTCCTTCTACAAACAGGGCGGTTTTACCGACCTTTGCCGTGGCCCTCACCTTCCTTCTACGGGTAAGATTAAGGCGTTTAAGCTTACCAGCATTGCAGGCGCGTATTGGAGAGGGGACGAGCACAACAAGATGCTCACCCGTATTTACGGTACGGCTTTCGCAAAGAAGGATGAAATGGAAGCATACTTCACGATGCTTGAAGAAGCAAAGAAACGCGACCACACGAAGCTTGGTAAAGAATTAAAGCTCTTCGCGCTTATGAATGAAGGGAAAGGTTTGCCTTTTTTCCTTCCCAACGGTATGGTTTTGAAAAATGCCCTTGTAGAATATTGGCGCCAAATTCATACCCGTGAAGGTTATGTAGAGGTACAAACGCCTATTATGTTGAACCGTACGCTTTGGGAAACGTCCGGTCACTGGTTCCATTATCGTGACAATATGTACACGACGAAGGTGGACGATGAAGATTTTGCAATCAAGCCCATGAACTGCCCCGGCAGTGTACTCGTTTACAAAAACGAACCCCACAGCTATAAAGATTTGCCCATCCGTATGGGTGAACTTGGCCTTGTACACCGCCATGAAAAATCCGGTCAGTTGCACGGCTTGTTCCGCGTACGTTGCTTTACGCAGGACGACGCGCACATCTTCATGACGCGCGAACAAATCAAGGACGAAATCAAGGGCGTAGTACGTCTTATCAACGAAGTTTACACCTTGTTTGGGTTTAAATATCACGTAGAACTTTCCACCCGTCCTGAAAACAGCATGGGTAGTGACGAAGATTGGGAAGTAGCAACCGATTCCTTGCGTAACGCTTTGGACGATTTGGGTCTTGCGTACGTGGTAAACGAAGGGGACGGTGCGTTCTACGGACCTAAGATTGACTTCCACCTCGAAGACTCCATCGGCAGAACGTGGCAGTGCGGTACGATTCAGCTCGACTTCCAGCTTCCTCAGCGTTTTGAAATGGAATACGTTGGCGAAGACGGCGCAAAACATCGTCCTATCATGGTGCACCGTGTTGCGTTCGGTTCGATTGAACGTTTCATCGGTATCTTGATTGAACACTTCGCAGGTAAATTCCCCGTATGGCTTTCGCCTATGCAGGTAAAAATCCTTCCCATCACGGATAGACAGCTTGCATACGCAAACGAAATTTGCGCAAAGATGAAGGAAAAGGGTATCCGTGTGAGCGTAGATGATAGAAGCGAAAAGATTGGCTATAAGATCCGTGAAGCGCAGATGGAAAAAGTGCCTTATATGCTCGTTTTGGGCGATAAGGAAATGGAAGCAGGCCAGGTGGCTGTACGCCGTCGTGACGGTGAACAGTCGGTGGTGGCTGCGGAAGAATTCATCGCTACGGTACTTGCTGATATCGAAAATAAAACAGCGTTCTAAAAAAGTTTAAAAAAATTTCCAAATACCGCAAAATTTGCTTGACAGAAGGTAGGGCTTTGTGTTATTATATCAAAGCTAAGCAGAAGCAAACCTTCTCGCCGTGCAGTTTTGATTGGTACGGCTCAATAATCTTTCACCGCAAAGTCGGGGAGTATTATGTAGGGAAAAGGGTTGCTATGCGTAGCGACCCTTTAATTTTTGACGAGAGGTACACGACCATTAAAGACGTTAAAGATCAGCATCAGATCAATGAAGAAATCCGCGATAGAGAAGTGAGAGTTATCTCCGCTGAAGGCGAACAGCTCGGTATTATGAGCGCGGCTGCTGCTTTGCAACTTGCAGAGGAAGCGGACTTAGACTTGGTAAAAATTTCTCCTAACGCAGTTCCCCCCGTTTGCAAAATTATGAACTATGGTAAGTTCAGATTTGAACAAGCAAAGAAGGAAAAGGAAAACCGTAAAAACCAAAAGGTTGTCGAATTGAAGGAAATCTACCTTTCGATGACGATTGACGTTGGCGATTTAAACGTGAAAGCGAAAAAGACGATTGAGATGCTTGGCGATGGCAACAAAGTAAAGGTTTCCATCCGTATGCGCGGTCGTCAGCAAGCACACGCTGCAATGGGTATCGACGTAATGAAACGTTTCTTCGATTTGCTCGGCGGTAAAGCGGTGATGGATAAAGAACCCAAGACGGAAGGCAGAAACATTTTGATGATTCTTGCCCCTGCAAAATAAGGGTAAGCACTTAGGACAAGCCCTGCTACGGCAGGTTGTTACAATAAAATTAGAAAAAAATTTCGGAGGATAAAAATATGCCTAAACAGAAAACTCATAGCAGTACGAAAAAGCGTTTCTGGCTTACCGGTTCGGGGAAAGTAAACCGTTCCCACAGC
>JAFVQP010000008.1 GCA_017504735.1 Clostridia bacterium
ACCTTTAAAAGCGTTGATTTTCGACAGCTACTACGACAATTATAAGGGTGTTATTCTTTTTGTTCGATTGATGGACGGTCAAGTGAAAGTAGGCGACAAAATTAAGACGTTCCTCTCTAGCGTTGTTTACGACGTAACGGAAGTTGGCGCATTTGCGCCTAATCCTACCCCTAAGGACTTGCTGAAAGCAGGCGAAGTAGGGTATATTGCCGCTTCGATTAAATCCATCCAAGACGTAGCGGTGGGGGACACGGTTACCCTTGCAACCAACCCTGCGCCTGCACCATTGCCTGGTTATAAAAAGGTACAGCCCGTGGTATTTTGCGGTATTTATCCTTTGGATGGCAGTAAATTCAACGATTTAAAGGAAGCAATTTTAAAACTGCAGTTAAACGATGCATCGTTGATTTTCGAACCTGATAATTCGGTCGCGCTTGGCTTTGGCTTTCGTTGTGGTTTCTTGGGGCTTTTGCACATGGAAATCATTCAAGAACGTATCGAACGTGAGTTTAATTTGGATATTATTACAACGGCGCCGTCCGTTAGTTACCACGTGCATAAGACGGATGGAGAAGAATTTTTCGTGGATAATCCCTCGCATTTGCCTGACCCGTCCGATATCGAGTATATGGAGGAGCCGATTGTCAAGGCGGAAATTTACACACCACCCGATTTTATGGGCTCGGTAATGGATTTGTGTAAGGAAAAACGCGGTGTTTTCAAAAATATGACCTACGTTGATGACCGCCGTGTGAAGTTGGAATATACTTTACCTTTGAATGAAATCGTGTATGATTTCTTTGATAGCTTAAAATCGCGTACGAAGGGGTATGCGAGCTTTGATTACGAACTGGCTGGGTATCAACGCTCAAAGTTGGTACGTCTTGACATCTTGTTGAATGGTGAAATTTGCGATGCCTTGTCCATCATTGTTTTTGAAGGAAGGGCGTACGAGCGCGGTAGAACGCTTTGTGAAAATTTGAAGGATGCCATTCCTCGTCAGTTGTTCGAAATCCCCGTGCAAGCGGCGGTAGGCGGTAAAATTATTGCCCGCGAAACGGTAAAGGCGGTGCGCAAAGACGTACTTGCAAAATGCTACGGCGGTGACATTACCCGTAAGCGTAAATTGTTGGAAAAGCAGAAAGAAGGCAAAAAACGTATGCGTAAAATGGGCTCGGTGGAAGTGCCTAGCGAAGTGTTTATGGAAATCCTTAAAACCAACAAAGATTAAGGGTATTTTTCAATTTGAAGGGGGCAGGGTTGCGTTGAATTGCATTCTAGCTCTTCAGCAGTTATAAAAAATTGATATAGAGGAAATCAAAAAATGGCAGGTATTTATATTCACGTTCCTTTTTGCAGACACAAATGCTCGTATTGTGACTTCACGTCCTTCCCGGATAAAATTGATTATGCGGAAGCATATATGGCGTGTCTTTACAAGGAATTAAAAATGCGCGGCGAGGAGTTGAAGAATTACGAGTTTGACACCGTTTACTTTGGCGGCGGTACGCCTTCGTATATTCCCCCCAAATTAATTTTGGGTGCGATGAACCAAATTCGCGCTTGTTTTCGATTGACAAAGGATGCGGAAATCACGTTGGAATTGAACCCTGGCACCATCGGCGAAGCAAAGGTGAAAACCTACCTGCAGGCAGGTATTAATCGTTTTTCCATTGGGTTGCAAACAGCAATCGATGAACAGCTTGCCGATCTTGGTAGAATTCACAACGCACGCGATTACGTATATGCGACCCAGCTTTTAAAGGGGCAAAATTTTAGCACGGACGTAATGCTTGGTTTGAAAAATCAAACCAAGGAAGATATCGCAAAAACCATTGAGTTGGCGCATGCTTGTGGGTCAAAACACATATCCATGTACGCGTTGACGGTAGAAGACGGCACCCCCATTTACACCGATTATTTAAACGGTGAACTGCCCGACAGTGATGAGGTTGCGGATATGTACGAGTTTGGCCGTAAGCTTTTGGAAGAAAAAGGGTATAAACGTTACGAAGTGTCCAACTTTGCGATGGAAGGCTACGAAAGCCGTCACAATATGAACTACTGGAAGCGTGGCGAATATATTGGCGTGGGTGTTTCGGCAAGCTCGTTTATGATGGGTAAGCGCTTCACAAATACATTCGATTTGGACGAATATATTAAGTGCGTTATTTCCGGCTTTTTCCCCGCGGTTACTAGTGAGCAGGTCGATGAAAAGGATGCGAAATTTGAATACGTCATGCTTGCGCTTCGTACGGCAAAGGGCTTGTCGTTGAAGGGATATGAGGAAACGTTTGGTAACCCGATTGCGGAGGATTTTCCTAACGCATTGAAGAAAACGGTGAAATATTTAGACCTTGTCGATGGGAATTTGAAGATTAAGGATGAATATTTATACGTGCAGAATTCTATCCTGGTTTACTTTATGGAGGAGGATGCGGAATGAGGATATTGATTGTTCGGCATGGCGATCCCGATTATGAACATGATACCTTGACGGAAAAGGGGCATCGCGAAGCAAGCTTGCTTGCGGAAAAGATGAAAAAGGAGAAAATTGACCATATATTTTGTTCGCCCTTAGGCAGGGCCAAAGATACCTGCGCTTATACGGCAAAAGCGCTCGGTAGAGAAAATGAAGTGGTGGTGTATGATTGGTTGCAGGAGTTTGGTACCCTTCACTACTGGCCGGACGGGACGGAACGGCACATATTATGGGATATGTATCCTGCATTTTGGACAAAACGTGAAGAAATGTATGATTATAAAAAATGGGTTAAACAGGATTTTTATCAGGCTTCTAAGATGGAAAGCGTGTATAAAAACGTAACCGATTCGCTTGATAAATTACTTGCGGAGCACGGTTATACGCGTGAAGGTAATTTGTACCGCACCGAACAGGGTAACGCAAAAACGTTGGTATTTTTCTGTCATTTTGGGCTGGAGATGATTTTGCTTTCGCACCTTTGCAACGTATCGCCCGTGGTGCTTACGCATCATTTTACAGCCTTGCCTACTTCTGTTACAACCCTTTATACAGAAGAACGAGAAAAGGGGATTGCCCTTTTCCGTTGCTGTGGTTTTGGGGATATCAGCCACCTTTATGCAGGCGGTGAAGAACCTTCTTTCTCGGCTCGTTTTTGTGAAGTTTATGGGAACGGGGATAGAGAGGTTTAATAAAAAAGACATAGGCAGGTATGCGTTGAAATGAAAAAACATATCAAAGTAGCGGCGGCGCTGGTGTTTGATAACGGTAAAGTTTTTGCGACGAAACGAGGAGCTTCGCCCTTTCCTTACGTGGCGCATAAATACGAGTTTCCCGGCGGTAAAATTGAAGAGGGCGAACGTGGTGAGGACGCGGTAAAGCGTGAACTCGTTGAAGAATTGAATATGGACGTAGAGGTTGGCGGCTTGTACGCCTGCCACACGCACGAGTATCCTGACTTTATCATTACCTTGTTTTTGTACGAGTGTACAATGAAGTCGGATTTCGTTTTAAACGAACACGAAGGCTATGCGTGGTTTGCCCCTGCGGAACTGAACGCGGAAGAATGGGCACCTGCCGACGCGGATATTTTACAGGGTATCCGCCGTGTCTTTGGTGGAATTGATGAGTGAGGGAGGATTTGCGATGAAAGCGACAGAGGCAAGAATTGCCATTTACGGCGCAGGGGCAATGGGTACCGTCCTTGGCGTTATGCTGAAAAAGGGTGGGCTTGACAACGTGGATTTGATTACACGCAATACAGCGCACGTACAAGGCATGCGTGAGCACGGTGCAACGGTTGTTTGTGAGGCCGATGGCATAGAGATTAATGAAAAGGTAAATGCAATTTTACCTGCGGAAATGCAAGGTCAATACGACGTGATATTTTTGATGACGAAACAACGTTTTAACGAGGAAACGTTGACTGCCCTGTTACCCTATTTAAAAGAGGACGGTGTGGTTTGTACAACGCAAAACGGTTTGCCTGAGCCTAGCGTGGCGGCGGTAGTCGGTGAACAGCGCACCTATGGCGCGGCGACTTCTTACGGCGCAACCTTTATTGGCGGCGGTAAAATGGCTTTGACCTCGAAACTTGAGGGTATGAGTATCGAGTTTGGCGGGTATCAAAACGACGAGGCAAAAGCGGATTTGCTTGCGGGAATTTTTTCGTATGCAGGGAAAGCAAGCGGAAATTTGAATTTTGTGAAGAAGTCGGATAATTTACTTGGCGCGCGTTGGTCAAAGCTTTCAATCAATGCGGCGTTTTCGGGTTTATCGGTGGTTACTGGGTTGACCTTTGGTGAAATTGCGAAACGCTCGAAAACAAGAAAACTTGCGCTTGGTATCTTGCGGGAATGTATGGACGTTGCCAATGCGTCGGGCGTGACGCTTGCAGAAATGCAAGGTCATGATATGCAAAAAATGTTGGGCGGAAGAACCCACATGAAACGTTTCATTGCGTACATGGTACTGCCTTTTGCGATGAAAAAGCATAAAAACCTTGTTTCAGGTATGTTAAAAGACGTGCAAAATGGTAAAAAATGCGAAATTGATTTTATTGACGGCGTGGTCAGCAAAGAGGGCGTGCGCGTCGGTGTAAAAACGCCGCTTTGCGATAAGGTTGTGGAGATTGTTCACGGCATTGAAAACGGTTTATATGAAATCGATTATAAAAATGCGGATTTTTTTGCTTGACAACATAGTTGTCAAATGTTAAAATAAACGAGATAAAACGAAAAGAGGAAAAATATTATGGATTGGAACAAACTTGCGGAAACGCTTATCCCTGATGAAAATGTAAAACCACTTGATTACTACGAAACGCAATATCCCGAACGTGATTTGCCGAAGGGTGCGCAGGTAACTCGTCTTGCGCCCAGCCCCACAGGCTTTATCCATCTTGGAAACTTGTTCGTAGCAATCGCCAATGAACGCATTGCGCATCAAAGCGGCGGTTTGATGTATTTACGTATTGAAGACACCGACTTAAAACGTAAAGTGGACGGTGCCGTAGAAGCGGTAAAGAGCGCGCTTCGTTATTTTGACATTCGTTTTGATGAAGGTGCGGAAATTGAAGGGGCTGAAAACGCTTACGGTCCCTATTACCAACGCGAACGCGCGGAAATTTACCATGCGTATGCAAAGGAACTCATCAAACGCGGTTTGGCGTATCCTTGTTTCTGTACGGAAGAGGAGTTGTCGGCGCTTCGTGAAAAGCAGACGGCGGAAAAGAAAATCACGGGTTATTATGGTGAATATGCCGCTTGCCGTAATTTAACGGAAGAACAAATTTATGAAAATATCAAGGCGGGTAAGCCTTACGTTATCCGTTTGCGTTCGCAGGGCAGCGCGGAAAACAAAATTACCTTCCGTGATGAAATCAAGGGGGATATTACGGTTACGGAAAACGATCAAGACGTCGTTATTTTGAAATCGGACGGCATTCCTACCTATCATTTTGCGCATGCAATCGACGACCATTTTATGCGCACAACCTTGGTTATCCGCGGGGAAGAATGGTTGGCATCCTTGCCTATTCATATCGAACTTTTCGACTTGCTTGGCTTCCGCAGACCGAAGTACGGTCACAACTGTTCCTTACAAAAGATGGACGGGGAAACGAGAAGAAAGCTGTCGAAGAGAAAGGACCCCGAATTGTCTTTGGAATTCTACCGCCAAGAAGGGTATTATGCGCGCGCAGTAAAAGTATATATGTTGACCTTGCTCAACTCCAACTTCGAAGAATGGTACATGAAAAACCCCGATGGCGCGTTGGAAGATTTCAAATTCTCCATCAATAAAATGGGTAAGAGTGGCGCATTGTTCGATTTGAACAAGCTTAGCGACATCAGCAAAAACGAACTTGCGAAACTTTCCGCGGAAGAAATGTATGATTTCTTGAAGGAATGGACGGAAGAATTTGGTACGGATACGCAAAAGGGCTACTTTGCGGATAGAGAGTATCTCTTAAAAATTCTTACCCTTTGTATGGGGATCGGCGGTAAGAAGCGCAGAAAGGATTTCACCACGGCGAAGCAGGCGATGGAATTTATCGCATACTTCTTCGATGAAACGTTTGCGCCTGCCTATGAATATCGTTTTGACGCTGCTACGGTAAAAGCGGTGCTTGGCGGTTTTGCGGAAGTTTACGATTACGCGGATGATTGTTCGGCTTGGTTTGAAAAGGTGAAAGCGGTTGCGGCGGCAAATGGCTTTGCGACCGATATGAAGGCGTATAAAGCGGATCCTACGGCATTCCCTGGCAACGTTTCGGACGTTGCGGAAATGCTTCGTATTGCAACGACGGGGCTTGCAAATACCCCCGATCTTTGGACGATTATGCAAATCTTGGGCAACGAAAAAACGTTGGCAAGATTGGATAAGGCAATCAAAGCGCTTTAACAAGGATAGGGGAAATGTTGACGAAAAAAGAAAATTTAATAGAGGATACGGAGCGGCTATTTAAGTTGGTGCCTGCAATTCGACCGATGGAAAACGTAAAAATGTCGGGTGGTATTCAGGCGTTTAAGTTTCGCTCCGCACCCTACGGCGAAAAGGAAAATACGTGGGTGTTCGCAGCCATGGGTACGCCGAATGCATCAATGCCTGATGGTGGATACCCTGCCATTGTGTTGGTTCACGGCGGCGGCGGGCAAGTCTATGAGGAGTGGATGTTGTACTGGATGCGCAAGGGTTTTGTGACGATTGCGCTTGACTTGTTCAGCAACGAGCTTGACGGGGATTTGCAAAAGGTGAGCAACCCTGATGGCGGACCTAAGGAAGGGGACGGCTCTAACTACGATGGGGTAGAGGCTCCAAATCAATCCTGGGCGTATCATTCGGTGTATAACGTAATCATGGCGCACAATCTTCTTCGCGCACGTGATGACGTGGATCAAGAGAAAATTGTGATTACAGGTGTTTCGTGGGGTGGATATATCACGAATATAGTGGCAGGCGTTGACAATCGATTTGCGGCGCTTGCACCTATGTATGGCAGTGGCTTTTTGTATCAAGACAGCTGTTGGGCAACGAATGAAAAGAAGTTTGGCGGTGAGGCGCATAGGGCAGAATGGATTAAAATCTACGATCCATCTTCCTATTTGCCTAATGCCACGAAACCGATGCTGTATATTTCGGGGATAGACGATGCCTTTTTCTCTACGGTCAGCCGTGCGAAATCGGCGGCTTTGGTGAAAGGGGAAGTTTATTACTCCCAACGCAGTGAATTGCCCCATGGACATTGTTGGATGCTGGCGCACGAGATTCCTGCATTCTTTCAACATATTCTTTACGGTGAAAACGTTTATACAAAGCTCGGTGGCGCGGTGGTAAAAGCGGGTAATGCGAGTTTAAAAACGGAGAAAGAGTACGATACGGTCAACTTTGTTTATACCACTTCGACGGAAGAAGACAGTCACAAGTGGAAATGGGAAAAAGTAGTCTTGACGTTGCAAAACGATGGATATGCTTGCCAAATTCCCGACGGCACCACGGCATATTTCTTTGAAACCTGCATAAAAGAAAAGGACGAGGATATTTATCAATCCACGCCCGTGTATTTTACAAATGATGATAAAAGATATTAATTGGCGGTGAAAAAGGTGAAAAAATTTCTTAGACTATTTGCTGTTTTGATAGGTTTCCTTGTGTTTCCCTTTTCGTCCTGTGACAACGGTTATACGTCAGATGAGATTGTAGAAATGCAAGAAACCCTTGATTCTTTTGAAGATAATCCCAATTTTGCTTTGACTTATTTTGATACGATTTGGTTGCAAGAAAAAAAGATTGTCGTTGATGAATTGACCTATGAAGGAACACAACTTGACCGTTTGGTGGGTTGCGAAGAGACACATTTCTACGCGTCGGTTTTGGAGAAAAAAGCGGCGAGAAATTACACGATGCTTATTTTGCAAGTGGATTACGAGACCCTTGAAATGATTGAAATCGGCTGTGTGGATAATTTAAAAGATTCACATACAACATCGTGTCGTTTGGTCGAAGATAAAATTTACTTTTCAGATGCTGACAAATATTGTGTTTACGATATAAATAGCGGGGTGCAAGAATGGTTTGATTATGACCACGATGCCTTTTGGAAAAGAGCCCCTGGGCAATATATTTTTGATATTTCAAGCGATAGAAAGGATTCTGTGATAACGGTTACGGAGAACGCAACGGGTGTGCAAAAGCAGGTTTCTTGGAAGAATGATTTGGATATGACGGAAGAAGGAAAGTATATCCAAAAGTTCAGCGAGCAAGCCACATGGGTGAATGCGAGTTTTATCGATGCAATAGAGAAAAACGGGAAATGTTATTTCTTGGGGCTGTTGCCTTTGGATCCTATGGTTATAAACCACCAAGCCGTTATATTTTCGTATGATTTTGAAACGGAAGAAATCAGCTATTATTCGTCTTTGTTTTATGATGAGTATGAGTATCCAAGCTTAAAAATTATAGATAGATAAACGTGGTCGCAAGAAAAAAGGAGCAAACCTGGGTTTGCTCCTTTTTCTTGCGCTTTTATAGTTTACAAGGATATTTTATCGATTAAATCCATTTCTTCTTTTGTAAAGGTTGTGTTTTTCAACATACCAAGATTTTCAAGGATCTGTTCGGGTTTGGATGCGCCGATTAATACACTCGTCACGCCTTCGTGTGCGTACACCCACGCCAACGCCATTTGCGCCAAGGTTTGACCTCGGTCTTTCGCGAGGTTGTTTAATTTTTGTACCTTTTCCAACGTTTCCGTAGAAAGGGAACTCTCCTTTAAAAATCTACCATCGGTACGGACACGGCTATCGGTGGGGATTCCGTTTAAATAACGGTCGGTCAGCAAGCCTTGCGCAAGGGGACTGAAAATAATTACTCCCTTTTTCTCTTCCACAGCCGCATTTAAAAGCCCATTGTGTTCAATATTACGATCGAAAATGGAGTAGCGATTTTGGTTGATGATGAAAGGGCAGTGCAGTTCGTTCAAGATTGCCGCCGCTTTTTTCATCGTTTCCCCGTCGTAGTTGGAAAGCCCTGCGTAAAGGGCTTTACCGCTTTTCACCGCTTGGTCCAGCGCCCACATGGTTTCGTACAAAGGGGTGTCAGGGTCCATACGGTGGTGGTAGAAAATGTCTACGTAGTCCAAGCCGAGGCGGGTCAAACTCTGGTCAAGGCTTGATAAGAGGTATTTGCGGCTGCCGAAATCGCCGTAAGGGCCTTCCCACATATAATACCCTGCCTTGGTGCTGATGATCATTTCGTCGCGGTAAGCCTTCATATCATCGTGTAAAATTTTACCAAAATTCGTTTCTGCGCTCCCTGCAGGGGGACCGTAATTGTTGGCAATGTCAAAATGTGTGATGCCGTTATCAAAGGCGGTGAAGCACATTTGACGCATTCTTTCAAAATTGCCCGTTTCCCCAAAGTTATGCCAAAGCCCTAAGGACACCGCAGGTAATTTTAACCCGCTTTCGCCACATTTTTGGTAAGGGGTCAGGTTGTAACGGTTTTCATTTGCTTGATAAGCCATTGTTTCTCTCCTCATAGCATAAATTTCTTGCATTATAACATTTTTTTTAAGGGAAGTCAATATCCATTTTGAAAAAAATCGCCCGAAAGGGGGGATTATACCTTCGAGCGTTGGTTTTTTCTATATTGTAAGGGGGAAATGCCTTCCTTCTTTTTGAAAATTAAGCCGAAATAATTTGCGGAAGAAAAACCGCATTCATCGGAGATATCCCCAACGCTTTTCTCAGAATTGATTAGCATATCCTTTGCCTTCGTTAAGCGCACGTTCAACAAAAAATCGATGGGGGAACAGCTTGCGTACTTATTAAAATTGTATATTAAGGTCGCCTTAGAAACGAAAAAGCGTTCGGCAAGTTCGTCTAAGTTTTGCTTTTCCGCGTAGTGCGTATTGAAGTGGTCAATTACCTTTAACATTAGGGGCGGCATTTGGTTTTGCGTGGCGGTTGTAGGACGAAGTGTGGCACCATGTATGCGATGAAGGGTTAAAATGCTAAACCCAAGCAATGCCCGAAAACGGTGTTCCGCATGCTTTTCATGCGGTTGAATTTCTTCCCCTTCGTCAAAAAGATCGCAAAATAAAGCGGTTTCCGCTTCGCTTG
>JAFVQP010000098.1 GCA_017504735.1 Clostridia bacterium
AAGGCAAATATTCTCAATGATTGCCAAGCGGAAACAGCTACCAAGACGTTATCAACCATCTAACCAAGCAAGGCTATAAGACAAGGCAAGGCAAAAAATTCAGCCACTCGACGTTGAATTCCCTGCTCCGAAACGAGAAGTATTACGGTACTTATATCTATAACCGCGAAGGTGGCAAACGCAAAGCGAAACGCGTGCTTATTGAAAGGTTTGACGAAGTGCGCAACGAAACTGCGATACCTGCCATCATAACCAAAGCACAGTTCGATAAAGTCCAAGCTATCCTAAACAGTAGAAAATCCTGTCGCCCCCACCAAAACGCAAACCCTGAATATTTCCTGACGGGTTTTGTCGTGTGTAAGTCCTGCGGTTCATCCATGAGCGGACTTTCCAATCGTGGCGGTAAGATGAAAACACTTGTAAGAACGTATGCTTGCCCCAACCACGGGGTAAAACGCGGTAAGACTTGCAAGACAAAATCTATTAACGCAAAATACCTTGAAACTGCAATCAAAAACATACTCGCAGATAAGGTGAACGCATACCTGTCTGCCCCCAACACCCAAAAATCGGTGTTTGACCTGCTCCGAAGTTCTAAAGTCGAAGAAGTGAAAAATACGCAAAAACGTATCAAATCGCTTGACGACTATATTAACGGCTTAATCACTAAAGCTGTTAACCCTAAAACGTCCAAAGCTGTTGCACTGCGTTGCGACGAGCAAGCAAACGAAGCTCTCGAAGCGCAAGCGCAACACAAAGCAAGGCTCGTGGAATTGCAAGAAATGCTATCCCACGTGGACGAAATAGAAGCCACATTCGCCGCCAAGACGGAATGTCTTACAGTGGATGATATCTTTAAATCATACGCAATCGCTCGCGAGATTGTCGGGCTATTCGTAGAAAAAATCGTCGTAGATGACACCAACGACGACATCGAAATTATGTTCAAAGATTAAAAAAGGAGAAAATTATGATTAAAATTGCAGAAGACATATTTATTAAACACAACATCTACACCAATCCCCATGGTATCACAAGCCTTTCGCTTCAACGGGCATAACACAGCTTCTTATGAGATGTCAGATTACGATTTTGACAATATGACGATAAGCGAATTTTGCGCAATTACTGATTTCTTCCCAAGTTCGGATGAATGGTTGTGGGAACTGGATCGAGTCCAAACGACAAGAGCGGTTAAAAGCTTTGGTAACTATTGTTGGGTTTACTCTTCCGATTTGAAGCGAATCATTGACAACTACAACGAAGATTACCAAAAATTCAAAGAAGAATTACCCAAGATTAACCAATCGCTCGTAGACGCATTTGCGGATATTAAGGCAAGGCTCTTTGATGATACGAATTTCTGTCAGTTTTTAGACTTGCTCACATTTAAGAAGGTAGAAGAATACAATCAAGTGCTTTCCCCGTACGGAACGGTTGCATTGACTCGGATTCGAAGAAGATGATAAGTTTGGACTAGCCGCAAAATACATCGAAATTCTTGTTGAAAACGAAAAAATCTTTTTAGAACGCATTGATGAAGTTGAATTGATATGTATGCTTGGCATAAAGTTTGGTGAATAAGACAAAGCGCATAGCTCGTAATTGGGCTATGCGCTCTTTTACCATATAAAAATGAAAGGAGAACACAAAAATGGCAAGATTAACAGGAGTTGCTTATGCGCGGTACTCGTCCGATAAGCAACAAGAATCAAGTATCGTCGTGCAACTCGCCGCCATACGTCGGTTTTGCGAAATGCACGACATAGAACTAATACATGAATACGTAGATGAAGCGCAAACGGGTA
>JAFVQP010000099.1 GCA_017504735.1 Clostridia bacterium
TATAAAATCAATGCGGTGAAAGACCGTAAATAAAAATAAAGGAGCATAGAATATGCAAAACACATGTATGGATAGTTTTACAACTAATTTTGGTTCGTTCCCGATGATGCTTGGATATCATCAAGAACAAACGAAGAACAGCGAATGGGTACAATGTCCCGTTCCCGAACTTTGCGTAGAGCCTTTGGAAAGGGACTCGGAAGCGTTCTGGAATATTGCATTATTCGCAGAAGGCACGAGTGCGGCGGCCGTAGAAGACACGGTGGAGAATCTCGGTCTTGCGCTGCGGGTAAACGGTGAGCTTAGACCTGTCCGCACGACAGCGTATAAAGGATTGCTGGACAGAGCAAAAATCAGCGGTTCTGCGCTTGCGAAACTTGCGCGTAAAGACTTGGCGGATACCTTAAATGCGTGCTTGCAGCTGCATCATAAGCAACAGGCGTTGGTGTTGGTGCGCGGGGAAAAGATTTCGGCGGTTCATTCTGGGGATGAAAAGGATTATTCCGTTCTTCCTATCGATGAGCTGTTGCAAAGATTGCAAGAGAATTTGGATACGCGTTTTGAAGGGAACCAGTTTGAAAGTGGGTATACAAGCCATTCTTTAACAAGTGCGTTTTGGAAACTGCCGAATCAAAAGAAAGACTTGCTTGGAAAATACGCAAAGCATTTGAAAGCAATTGGTAAGGCGTGTTTGGCGCATAAACTCGTACCTGGTATCCAGTTTTTGACTTCAGATACGGGTATTGCGTCGGCAAAAGTATCCGCGCTCTTGATGGGAGTGTCGAGCGAACCGATACATATCGGTAGTTGCATAGCGGTTGACCATCGTCGTAAAAGTACGGTGGAGGATTTTAGCGAATCGTTGGATTTGTTGTTTGCGCAGTTTGGAGACAACATCAAAAAGCTGGATAAACTTCTTGACGTTACGCTGTTATATCCCGTCAATGCAATGACACGAGTGTGTAAGGAGCTCGTAATGCCGAAAAAGGAAGCCGTTGAAGCAATTGCGATGTTTGAAAGCGTTTACGGGGATAAGCCCGCAACGGCTCACGATGTGTTCATGAGTATGCAGGAGATTCCGTATTTGCTGAAACTCAATAACGCAGGCGAAAGCAAAATTTTAACGGTACAGGAAAATATGGCGCGTGCGCTTAATTTGAATTGGGCGGACTACGACTTGCCAAAGGCGGTGGTTTTCTAATGGCTGAACCGATTATTTTATGTGATACGGCAGGAATGTCCAGAGAACGTTGGTTGGAATGTCGCGCGCACGGTCCTGACGGGGATATTCCGTATACGGTCGGCGGTAGTGACGTGCCGATAATCTTAGGGTATTCGCCTTGGTCAACGCCGTTGGAACTTTGGCGCATTAAAAAAGGACTGATGGAAGTTCCGAAGAAAGACAACGAAAAACAGCTTGCTTTAGGGCATCGTTTGGAAGACATCGCCGCGGATTTGTATGCGGAAAGGACGGGCGATACCGTTATCAACGACACAAATTTTTATCAACATGCGGATATCCCGTATGCATTGGCAAACTTTGATAGACGCTTTATCCGTAAAAAAGATGGGGCAAAAGGAATCCTGGAATGCAAAAGTACGAATTATCATAAGGCGGATGCTTGGGCAAACGATGCGTATCCGATTTATTATGAGTATCAATTACGGTTTTACTTGGCTGTCGCAGATGTGGAAAACGGTGCATTTGCGGCTTGGTGGGGGAATAATCCTGACACTGATTTTGCAACGCCGACAATCACCCGCGATAGACGGAAAGAAAACTGGATGCTTGAAAAAATCGATGAGTTCGTATGGAGCTTGAAAAACGATAAACCGCCGACAATGGAAGACATTGCGCCGAAGACGGCACTCGAATCTTTGGCAAGAATATACGAGCGAAGCGATCCTTCGTTACCTATGGTAAAAATACCAAGCGTATATGAAAAGGGATTGCGAAAAATCGCAACGTTGCAGGCAGAGATTTCGATGCACGATGCAGAGGCAAGAAAATTAAGAAAGGAGGCAAGTGCTTGCTCGGTAGAGATAGCCGAATTGATGAAATTACATGAACGCGGCGAACTGATAACTGGCGTTGATAAACTGTTGGTGGATTATATCACAACGGGACGGCGCGGTATTGACGACGAAAAGCTGAAGACGGAGTACCCTGAAGTGTATGAAGCGGTGAGAAAGACGTCGTACAGCCGTAACGTGAAGGTTCGTGTGGAAGCAATTTAATAACAGGAGACAACCAGTATGAAAAGGAACAAAAACAAAGAGCCGTTGAGTGCAATCCGCACGGTTATTGTTTGCGGAAGCAAAGTAACTCAATGGATGAAACAAGAGATTGAGTATGCAATTCAACTCCAAAAAGAGATCGTGGTTTCTACGCCCGAAGTCTTTAACGAAGTGTTAAAGCTCGTGCAGGATAGTGGAGTAAAAGAGTTTAGCGTCAAACTCAATCCTGAATATTCAAGGCTTATAAACGGCTTGAATATTGAAAAAGAAAGCGTTTCGTTTTTATCTGCTGGGGTAGGAGGAACATAAATGTTATGTGAATTTCAAAGACTTATCTATCCGCATTCGGCGGTAGGGTTAGACGCAGGGAGTTATATGATAGCATTGTATTCCCCTTGCGAGAAAATGCGAGACACCGAAGGGCGGTTAATGGGTTCGGTGAAGGCGGTAGGCTACGGCTTACCGCTGACCGCCAACCTGCGTTATAAAATGCATGGGCATTGGAATGAAACGGCAAAGCACGGTATGCAATTTGAAGTAGATACCTACGAAGAAGTGATTTTTCCGACGAAAGCAGGGATTATTGCCTATTTGACGTCGGGGCAAATCGAGGGCGTAGGTGAAGCGATAGCCGAGCGTATCTATGCTAAGTTTGGGAACAGAACGCTGGACATTCTTGACAATGAACCAAGACGTCTTTTAGAAGTAGAAGGCGTTGGAGAGGTAAAACTGGAAACGATTATGAATTCGTATCTTGCGAACCGTGCAGCGCGCGATACTGTGGCGTTTTTAACGCCGTTTGGAATTACGGCAAACCGTGCGGTGAAATTGTATCAGGCATACGGCAGTAAGGCCATTGAAACGGTAAAGAATAACCCGTATTGCTTATGTGATTTGGCGGGAATAGGTTTTATCACAGCGGACGATATTGCTAAGAAAGTCGGTATGGACGAGCTTGCTCCCGAACGTGCGGACGCAGCGCTTATCTATACGCTGAAAACGGCGGAAACGGAAGGGCATTTGTGTATGGAAAAACGCAAGTTTATCAAGTCGGCATTAACGCTCTTGGCTACGCCTGAGTTTACGGAAGAAATGCTCATAAACCGTGCGGCGCGTTTGGGGCTTTCCGGTGAGCTGGAGGTGTATGATAAATACGTGTACCGCAAAAAGACAAGCCGTGCGGAAACGAGTCTTGCAAAGCTCGTTAAAAGGCAACTGGGGAGTCGGCACGGGAAAGAATATTTTGATTTAGACCTTGAAATTGAAGAAGAGGAGCAAAAACTTGGTATTCATTTCGCGCCAGAGCAAAAGGAAGCGATAAAAACGGCTTTGACATCCGGTTTGGCAATTATCACCGGCGGGCCTGGTACGGGTAAAACGCTCATTCAAAAAGCAATCCTGGATATCTATTCCAAGAACTATCCGCGCGCAGTCGTACATTGTTGCGCACCAACGGGTAAAGCGGCGCGTAGAATGGAGCAGGCAACGGGCAGACCGTCTACAACGGTGCATAAGCTTTTGGGTTTATTCGCTGATGAAGACGGGAACTTTGGTGCACCGAATAAATGTGAAGCCGACTTGGTTTTGGTGGATGAAGTATCCATGCTGGACGTGTATTTGGCAAACGCATTGTTTAATGCAATGCAAAAGGGTTCGCAACTGATTTTGATAGGCGATTCCGACCAGCTTCCGTCTGTAGGACCTGGCGCGGTATTGAGTGAATTGATTGCAAGCGGTATTGTTCCCGTAGAGAGATTGGACAAGGTATTCCGTCAAAGCGCAGGGAGCAGAATAGCCATCAATGCAAAA
>JAFVQP010000100.1 GCA_017504735.1 Clostridia bacterium
CATGCATATAGGAAGTATTCGTTTTTTTGATGGTAATTATTCGATTTATACAAAAAAATGAAAATATCTTGACAATGTTTAAAATATATGTTATAATATTATGCAATTTAAATATGCGATGTCGTATCAAAAGCATGTTAAAGTAGCATACGAATAATATAATAGAAACAAAAATGGTACAGGTGTTATCTTGAATACGGAACAACAAATCCTAGAGGTATGCGAAAAATTTCAAATAGCGGGCGAATATCAATCGTTTGTCCTTTTATCGAGCGGTCACATAAATACCTCTTACCAGGTATTTTTCTTGCGTAATGGTGCAATAAAGGATTATATTTTACAAAAGGTTAACACGTATGTTTTTCACGATCCAATTGCGATGATGGAGAATATCTCTTCCGTGACTGAATATATTCGTGAGAAGATTAAGCAAAAACAGCCAACGGCAAAGCGTAACGTTTTACATTATTCTAAAACAGCGGAAGGGGAGTATTACACCATTTTAGAGGACGGCGGTTTTTGGCGTTGCTGTCGTTACATTGATGATTCCGTTTGTTTCGAATGGACGGATAATTTACGGGTAGTGGAAAATGCAGGGAAAGCGTTTGGCGAATTTCAGGTGTACCTTGCCGAATATCCCGTGGAAAAATTGAACATCGTTATTCCGCATTTCCACAATACGGTAATGCGATTTGAAACCTTTAAAAAGGCAATAGAGAATGATTTATCCAAGCGTAGAAAGGAAATTCAACCATGGATTGACAGCTATTTACAGCTTGAGGAGATTGCTACCCGACTGTATCGCTTGCAAAAGGACGGCGTGTTAAAGTTGCGCGTGACCCACAACGATACCAAGCCGAGCAACGTATTATTTGATAAGGAAACGTTGCAGCATTTGTCTGTGATTGATTTGGATACGGTAATGCCTGGGTTGGTGGCGTGTGATTTTGGCGATGCAATCCGTGTGATTGGTTCGACAGGGGCTGAAGATGAGCAGGATTTGGCAAAAGTGGCGCTGGATATGGAAAAATACGAGGCGTTTACCCGCGGTTTTGTGGGTGTGCTTCACGACAGTATGACGCAGGCGGAGAAAGAAACGCTTGCGCTTGGTGCGGTTGCGATGACTGTGGAATGCGGTATTCGTTTCTTGGGTGACTATTTAGATGGTGATAAGTATTTCCGCGTGCATTATCCCGAGCAAAATTTGGCAAGGGCAAAGGCGCACTTGATACTTGCACAAGATATGATAAAACACTTGGATGAAATGCAGGCAATTGTCAAGCAATATTGTAAATAATCGTTAAAACGGCAGGAGTAACAAAGCTCCTGCCGTTAGTTTTTATTGGCGTGAAATAATGCCATTACAATTACGCCTAAATTGCCACCTAATACAAAACCGATTATAAATCCAATCCACCACATACCAATTCTCCTGTATAGAATATTCCCTTGACAAAGGGGATTTATACAATTTATGAAAAAATAGTCTAGAGTGTCACCATTTTTAAGGGAAAAGGATATAATAAAGGGTGGGGGGATGCTATGGAGATTCTTTTTGTAAGCCGTGGGAAGTTGGTCGAGGAACAAGTGTGTGAGGAATTTAGAGAGGATTTGATTCTTTATGGGTTCGGCGGTTTGGGTGAGGTGAGTTATGATAAAGAATTGAAGGGAGAGAGTGATTGTTTTGAGCGTGCTGCACGCCTGTCTAAACAGTCGAAAGGGGTGGTGGTATGCGGTTGTATCACAGATACGCGTGGGATTAAGCGTAAGTCGGCATTGGTGGCTGAAAATGGTAAATTGTGTGGCGTATCGGATATGACGCATACGATGGACGGGACGATTTCTTCGGGGGCAGGCTTACGCGTTTATGATACAAAAATCGGGAAGATGGGGGTGGCGGTTGCCGAGGATATTCTTTTCCCTAATGTTATGTCCGCATTGGCGGCGTGCGGAAGTGATTTTATTGTGTGCCCGTTTGGCATTTTACAAAACTCGATGGCGCAGGTATTGCTTCGTGCGTATGCGTATTTGTACGGCGTACCCATCTTTTTATGCGGGGTGGGGTATTCGATTGCAGTGGAAGCAAATGGTGCGCTTGCAATGGCGACGCCACAAAGTCCCATTTCCTTTAAGGCGGAAAATCGTAAGCAATTTCATCTTGTCGAAATGCGCAGGCGCGGCGTTTTTGATATATAATGTATAAGGCGGCATCCTAAATTGGGGATGCCGCCTCATGCATTTTACTTTTTATTTCTTAATTTTCTTTCAAAATCTTCATTCCACGCATCAGAGATTGCACCTTCTCTTCTAAATTCGCAAACAGTTTCGCAGAGCTGACTGTATAATGCCTGCGTGTCTTCTTTCACTCGGTAATTTACCGCGCGTTCCTTGCGTATTCCGAGGCCTTTTGCCGTTTCTACCGCATCAATGTTTGCCGCAACGAATACAAATTCCCAGCCCAATTCTTTTTGCTTACTGATCAAACAGTTGATTTCGTCTTTCGTGTACTGTTTGCTTGCGTTTTCCATACCGTCGGTGGTGATGATAAACATCGTATGCTGAGGGACGTCTTCTTTTCTTGCGTATTTGTGAATGGTGGTAATATGTTCAATTGCGCAACCGATGGCGTCCAGCAGGGCAGTACAACCGCCCACCTGATAATCTTTAGATGTCAAGGGGACAATATTTCCCAAAGGCAGTCTATCGTGTAAAGTTTCCGCTTGGTTTGCAAATAAAAAGGTGGAAACGTAAGCCTTTCCCTCTTGCGCTTTTTGTTTTTCAATCATGGCGTTAAATCCCCCGATGGTATCCGCCTCCATACCCGCCATCGAACCGCTTTTATCCAAAATAAATACCAATTCCGTCGTATTGTTTCCCGTTGTTTTCTTACTCATAATCAAATCTCCTTAAAAAAATGTAGTTGCAAGTTTTCGTTTGCAACTACATTATACAAGATATAAATTTATTTTTGGTCAATCAACGGTTTACTTTTACTTTTTTTATACGCCAAGGCAAACTTGGTCAAACTTAAACAAGGTTTCGTTGATGGTGAAAATGTTATATTCACCGCGGAGTAAGAAATATTCGATGATGATGTCAAATTTACTGCTCTTGGAAAGCGTGAAACCAACAGTGGACAGCAAATGCTTGGTTTCCTCCAAAGAAAGCTCTAAGGCGATGGCGAAGGAGATAACCGTTTGCTTGCTAGGCTTGTAGTATTTATCGTTCATGATTTTATACCAGGTCTGCTTGCTGACGTTTGCCTTTTTATAGCATTCCACGTCCGTAATGTCTTTCGCGTCAATGAGTTTTAATAAGGTTACTGCAAAGCTATCGTCGATTTTTGCGAGCATATCAGTCAATGAAGCGGAGGAATAGGAGGGGAGGGAAACGTCTTCCTCTAAAAGTTCACAACACTCTATATCGTATTCTATTTCGCGGAGAAGACGTTGGCTACGTGCGTATTCGATATTCGCGCCCTCTCTACGCATAAAACAGCTTGTTTCTTCGGGTTGCGTATAATGGTCGTCAATATACGAGGCAACGTCTTGGAACAGCGAAGTGCTGATTTGGTAGGCGGCTTTGTCGAATACGACGATATATACGGTCATTTCGTGGTCGAATAAAAACTTGCTGATAACGTCGACAGCAACAGCAAGCGCTTGATCCTTTGGATATCCGTAAATACCCGCAGAAATCAAGGGGAAGGCTACCGTTTCGCAGCCGTATTCCTTTGCGAGGGCAAGGGAACGGTTGTAACAGGATTCGAGCAATGCTTTTTCACTGTAGGTGCCGCCTTGCCAAATGGGTCCAACGGTGTGAATAACGTATTTGCTAGGCAAACGGTATCCTTTTGTGATTTTTGCGTCGCCCGTTTTACAACCGCCAAGGGTCTTACATTCTTCTAAGAGTTCACGCCCTGCGGCTTGGTGAATAGCGCCGTCTACACCGCCTCCGCCGAGTAGGGTGGGGTTTGCCGCATTGACAATGGCGTCGCATTCTATTTTTGTAATATCTTGTCGAATAATGTGTAAAGGCATAAATTACCTCGTCATTTGTATTTTTGATTAAAAGCCTGCGTTTTTGATTTCACGATCGGTCGAACGCTTTAAATCGCGCGCGGCAATCGTTTGCTTTTTGTCGTAGGTGTGCTTACCGCGGCAAAGCGCGATTTCCATTTTTACAAGCGAGCCTTTAAAATATAACTTTAAAGGGACGAGGGTATATCCCTGACGATTGATTTTACCTGCAATTTTTGCGATTTCGCCTTTGTGTAACAGGAGTTTTCTATCCCTGCGCGTTTCCTTCGTGCTGAAAGCATCCGACTTATCGTATAAGGCAATATGCATATTCTTTACGGAAACGTCGCTGCCACGGACGAAACAAAAGCTGTCGTTCATATTGACGTTTCCTTCTCGAAGGGACTTGATTTCATTGCCTTCTAAGACAATTCCCGCTTCATATTTTTCTTCGATAAAGTATTCAAAGGATGCACTCTTATTTGTGGTGATAATTTTCATGATTTGCTCCATTTTTGCGTTCAACGCATACCTGGTATAGGGTTATAATTTTTTTAACAATCTAAATTCCGCTCTCCGACGATAAAAATCAACGTCGGTTACCTTAATTTTGACGCTTTCCCCGATGGTATAGGTCTCCGTCCTGCCCACTAAGCGGAAGCGGTCGGCATCATAGGAGAATTCTCCATACAGCGATTCAATGGGGATAAAGCCTTCAATGGTGTTTGGTAATTCTGCAAATAATCCAAAAGAGGTGACGCCTGAAATAACAGCGTCATATTCTTGACCGATTCGCTCGCTCATATACATCGTCATATACAAATCATCTACGTCACGTTCGGCATCGGTTGCACGGCGTTCGCGGGCGGACGATTGCTTTGCGGCGGTTGCAACAAAGTCTCCAAAGCGTTCTATTGCCTCAGGGTAGCCGCCGTTGATCACAAGCTTAATGATGCGGTGAATACACAGGTCGGGATAACGGCGAATGGGGGAGGTGAAGTGGCAGTAGCATTTGCTTGCTAAACCAAAATGCCCTAGGTTTTCGACATCGTAGCGCGCCTTTTGCATGGAACGTAACATAACACGGTTTAATACCGAGTAGGAAGGCATACCTTCCGCCGATTTTAACAGGTTTTGATAATCGTAGGGCTTTACGTCCTGTGCGGAAAATCTTGCAACCAAGCCTAAAGTTTGCGCAAAGGCGCGGAAGGTGGTTGCCTTTTCTTCCGCAGGTTTTTCGTGTACACGGTACACAAAAGGTGCCTCGATGGATGCCATATATTCCGCAACCGTTTCGTTTGCAAGCACCATAAACGCTTCAATAATTTGATGCGAAAATGCTCGCGTTTGATCGGGGATTTTAATTTCGTCGTCTTCAAAGATGATTTTTGCCTCTTTGACGTCGAGGGATATGCTTCCTTTTTTCTCGCGCATGGTTTGTAAAATGTGCGTCAATTCTGCAAATAGGCATACCATGTCTTTGACGAGTGCATATTTTTGACAAGTCTTTTCGTTACTGTCAAGGATTTCTGTGACCTCGTCATAGGTCATTTTATAGGTGGAACGAATGACCCCTTCTACAATTTCGCTGCTTTTCACATTGCCCTTTTGGTCAATGGTCATTAGGCAAGAAAGGGTTAAACGGTCTTCACCTTCATTCAACGAGCATATACCATTCGACAAGGGGCGGGGGAGCATGGGCAATACACGGTCAGGAAAATAGACGCTTGTACCGCGCTCTAAGGCTTCGATATCCAACGGAGAACGATATTCTACGTAATGGGTCACGTCAGCAATATGCACGCCCAAAAGATAATTGTCACCCACTTTTTCCAAGGAAATAGCATCGTCGATATCGCGCGTGTCAGCGCCGTCAATGGTAACAATCAACTTATCGCGAAAATCACGCCGCGCAAGAAGATCGGCTTCCGTAATTTTTCTTGCGGCTTGTTTCATCGCTTCTTTTTCTACGCGCGGGGGAAATTCTTCTCGTAAATCGTAGGAACGAATGATGGAAAGCTCTTCCGCAAAGAAGTCGTCCTCTTCGCCAAGCACTTCGATGATTTCACCGCCAGGGCACTTGTTATAGGGGTAATCGGTGATTTTTGCCACCGCTTTCACGCCGTTTTTAATATGAGAACAAGCGGAAAGTGGGATATAGATTTCCGTTGCAAAACGCTTTTCGTCAGGGAAAAGGTAACCTGCGCGTCTATCCCGTCGAAATGTGCCGACAATGGTTTTATAGCCGCGTTCAAGGATTTTTACCACCGCGCCTTCATCGTCGCTTTGACCTGTTACGAGTTCCATTAATACGGTATCGCCGTGAAGCGCTCCGTGAAGGGATTTATGGGGGATAAAGTAATCGTTTTCGTTTTTCTCTTTTCCCTCAGGCACGAGGAATGCAAAGCCGCGTTCGTTGCCGACAAGGGTGCCTTTGATTAAGCCCAATTGCTCAATCGTTCCATACCTGCCCCCTTCATTTTTAAAAATTTCGCCATCATCGCAAAGGTTGTTTAAAAGGTCGAATAGGCGGTTTTTCTCCCGATAGGGGATTTGTAAAATTTTCAAAATTTCTTGCGAGGTTTTTCCTGCAAGGGTGCCGTCTTGAAATGCGGACAGCAGTGTTTCTTTCGCGTTCAATGCATTCACCTCCTTTTATGTAAAATAAAGTAAAACGGCGGCTTATAATTCAGCCGCCGTTGTAAACAAATGTGTTCTTAAACCCAAAGTGCAGGGATTTGAAGAATATAGAAAGTAATTGCGAAAACGATAAGAATGGCAAGGCAAATCCAGGTCCATTTTTTCATTTTTGCTTCGATAGACTTTCCTTTATTCTTACCGAAGAAGGTTTCGCTAGAACCACCCAACGCGTCGATACCCGACGAGTTGCTGGGTTGCAACAAAACAAGAACAACAGCGGTTAAAGCGGAGATTGCCATTAAAATAATCATAGTAACGCTAAGCGTCATATGCAAGTTTCTAAGGGCTTCGCTTTTGAAAGGCAAATCAGATGCCAATAAATTCATCAAATTCAACATAATGAGTTCCTCTTATTTTCTTTGGTCGGTGGGAAAACCCCACTTTCTCTAAAATTACTAATTGATTATAGCACACTTGGATAAATATCGCAACTGTTTTTGCGAGGATTTTGTGAAAATTTTTATATTTTCGCGCGCGTGCTTATTTAATCAAGCTCTTACCCGTCATTTCTTTGGGTTGAGCAAGCTTCATCATATCCAAAAGCGTGGGGGCAAGGTCAGCCAAAACGCCGTCTTCGCGAAGTGTAACGTTTTTGTATTCTTCGGACACAAGGATAACGGGTACGGGGAAGGTGGTGTGCTGTGTAAATGCGCCAACGCCGTCGTCTGCGATCATTTGATCGGCGTTGCCGTGGTCGGCCGTTACCAATGCGCTACCGCCCATCGCAAGGATTTTGTCCGTTACTTTCTTCACGCATTCATCTACGGTGTGTACCGCTTTTACAGCTGCTTCCATAACGCCCGTGTGGCCTACCATGTCGCAGTTTGCAAAGTTTAAAATGATTACGTCGTAGATGCCTTTGTCAAGTTCTTCCAAAACCTTTTCCGTTACAGGATATGCGCTCATTTCAGGTTGCAAATCGTAGGTTGCTACCTTCGGGGAAGGGATTACGATACGGGTTTCGCCTTCTACGGGTGCTTCTAATTTTGCATTGAAGAAGAAGGTTACGTGTGCGTATTTTTCCGTTTCCGCAATGTGAAGCTGTTGCAAACCAAGGGAAGCGATATATTGAGGTAAGGTGTTGGTGATTTCGTCGGGAGGGAATGCCACGCCAACGTTTCAAACGAGGAATCATACACCGCAAAACCAACGTAGGTGGGGGCAAGGAAGCCCGTTTTACGTTCGAACCCAAGCGTTGCGCCTGTTTTTGCATCCACGAAGGGGAAGTTTGCTTGCGAGAACATTCTCGAAACCTGTCTTGCTCTGTCAGGGCGGAAGTTGAAGCAAAGAATGCTGTCGCCTTTGCCGATTAAAGCAACGGGCTTGCCGTTTTCGGTGAGGTTGGTGGGAAGGATAAATTCGTCGGTAACGCCGTTTTCATAAGAAGCTTTTGCCGCATCTTCAGCGGAGCCTTCAAACTGTACGCCCGTACCAAGGGTGAGCATATCGTATGCTTTTTCTTCTCTATCCCAGTTGTTGTCGCGGTCCATTGCGTAGTATCTACCTGCAACGGATGCGATTTTACCGAAGTTAAGTTCGTTCATCTTATCCTGCAAAGCTTTGAGGAAGTCAGCGCCCGAGGTAGGTGCAACGTCGCGGCCGTCGGTGAAAGCGTGTACGTAAACGTTGTCCAAGCCTTCATTTTTAGCCATTTCAATCAAAGCGTAGAGGTGTTCGGTGTGGCTGTGTACGCCGCCCGTGGAAACCAAACCGTAGAGGTGAAGTTTCTTACCGTTTTCTTTTGCGGCGTGCATTGCGCGAAGCAATTCAGCATTTTTAAAGAATTCACCGTTGCGGATATCTTTCGTAATTTTTGTAAGGTCTTGATAAACGATACGGCCTGCGCCGATGTTGAGGTGACCAACCTCGCTGTTACCCATTTGCCCATCGGGAAGGCCTACGGACATACCGCTTGCACCAAGCTGCGCGGAAGGGTAGTTGTTTTTCAATTCGTTGACGAATTTGCTGCCGTCAGCGATGATGGCGTTGCCCTTATCGGAAGGGTTGATGCCGTAACCATCCATAATAATAATGGCGTAAGGAACTTTATTCATAGTTAACTCCTTTTTATTGTAGTATGTGTAAAAAATAGGCAAAAAACAAAATGGTGGGGGCAGGTATGCGTTGAACGCTGCCTGTCCCCATAACTTTTACCTAAAATTACTTGTCAAAGTTTACGATCGTTGCGAAGTCAGGGGCTTTCAAGGAAGCGCCGCCGATAAGACCGCCATCGATTTCAGGCATAGCCATCAATTCTTTACAGTTTGCTGCGTTCATGCTGCCGCCGTATTGGATACGAAGTTTTTTCGCACAGTTGGGGCAGAACATTTCGCCAACCGTCTTACGGATGAATGCGATCGTTTCGTTTGCCTGTTCAGCGGTTGCGGTTTTACCCGTACCGATTGCCCATACAGGTTCGTATGCGATAACAATTTTCGTGATGTCTTCGATATTCTTCAAGCCTTCGTGGATTTGCGTAGCAAGTACTTCTTCCGTCTTACCAGTTTCTCTTTCTTCCAACGATTCACCGATACAAACGATAGGGGTGATGTTGTTTGCAAGCGCGGTAAGCGTTCTCTTGTTTACGGTTTCATCCGTTTCACCAAAGTATTGACGACGTTCGCTGTGGCCGATGATAACGTATTCAACGCCGTATTCCAACAACATTGCTGCGGAAATTTCACCGGTGTAAGCACCTTTTTCTGCAAAGTGTACGTTTTCTGCGCCAAGTTTAATGTTCGTGCCTTTAATTGCTTCGCTGATTGCGGGGATGTTGATTGCGGGTACGCATACAACTACGTCGCAATTTGCTTCCGTTACGAGGGGAGCGATTGCATTTACAAGCGCAACGCCCTGCGAAGCGGTGTTGTTCATTTTCCAGTTACCTGCGATGATAGGTTTTCTCATTTATATATCTCCTTTTTGAAACACATATATACTTCGCAATACTTCGTTGCGCTACGTTTTTCTTGCTCGTGTACGTCAGTACAACTCCCGTCGAAAAGCCTCGCGCGCCTTGTCTTGCTCGCATCTCTGCGTTTCACACTTTTAAATTTTTCTTGTGGTTTATCTAGTCAAAACGCAAGGGATGCTTCGTTGCGCTACGTTTTTCTTGCTCGTGTACGTCAGTACAACTCCCATCGAAAAGCCTCGCGCGCCTTGTCTTGCTCGCATCTCTGCGTTTCATACTTTTAAAATTTTCTTATGTTTTATTCAGTCAAAACGCAAGGAAAGGGCAACAACGTTGCCCTCCTGCGTACAATTCTTATTTATCGTTGAGACAAGCGATACCGGGAAGTACTTTACCTTCGAACAATTCGAGGGAAGCACCGCCGCCCGTCGAAATGTGGGTCATCTTGTCAGCGTAGCCAAGCACCTGTACAGCTGCTGCGGAGTCACCGCCGCCGATGATGGTGGTTGCTTTGCCGTATGCGTTTGCGAGCGCTTCAGCAACAGCCTTCGTACCTTCTGCAAGGATGGGGTTTTCGAATACGCCCATAGGACCGTTCCAAATAACCGATTTTGCGTTTGCAACTGCGTTAGCGAAAAGCTTTCTGGATTCAGGACCGATATCAAGACCCATCATATCCTCGGGGATATCCATAGAGGAAACGACCGTCGTTTCGATAGGAGCGTCGATGGGGTTGGGGAATTCCTTTGCCGCAACGGTATCTACGGGAAGAAGAATCTTC
>JAFVQP010000101.1 GCA_017504735.1 Clostridia bacterium
ACATTCGTAGATGTTTTCTGCAATTTCTTTGAGCTCGGTGGCATTACGCACAACCAAGCTTGCGCCCATTGCGCGGGCGCGGGCGGTGTTTCTTTCCAACCCCGTCGCATTCCCGATTGGACATACGTGACGGCACATCCAACAGAATCTGCAATTATCGATTATATTTTTTGATTTTTCCGTGATATTCATATCGTTTCCCCCTATTACAAACCAAGTTTGAACGGGTTCATGATACCGTTCGGGTCAAGGAATTTTTTAATTCCTTCAAATACCTGCATTGCAGGACCGTACTGCTCTTTCATCATTCTTCCAAGCTTGATGCCCACACCGTGGTGATCGTTGACTACACCGCCATTTTCAAGCGCTGTACGGATACCAAGCGTCCAAATTTCATTGTGCAAACGCATAGCTTCCACAGGGTCTTGAGGTACGTGTTCGCCGTCGATGATGAAGCGGTCGTACATCATACAGCCCCATTCGTACCAATGCGAGAAGTGCGCGATGAATTTCGCATACGGATATTTCGTTTCGATGGCATTTTTCATTGCCCAGTAAATCTTTTCGATTTTATCGTAAGGTGCAATCGTATCCATCGTACCGAACATTTGAGGAATGTCCATCATGTGCCCAGGATAGAAGAATGTAATCTTTTCATTCCACCACTTTTCACCGTATTCGCTGCCCAAATCTTCCGCACCATATTTTGCAAACGTTTCCAACAAAATCTTTTCTTCCACGTCCACCAACTCTTTTACGCCCTCATAAGCAATATTCATAAAAGCACCAGGCTTAGCAACGCCGACGATTTTCTTAATCAAGCTTGCCGTTTCTGCATCGTCGTAAAGACGCATAACGGAAGGTTTGAATTTCTGCAAAACTTCTTTACTTGCCTTAAACGCAGAGGTCATATCCTTGAACAAGAACCCTCTAAAACGTCTTACCTCGGGTTGCTCGTAGATACGGATTTGCGCCTTGGTGATGATACCAAGCGTCCCCTCCGAACCGATGAAAATTTGGTTCAAGTCAGGCCCTGCCGCATGCTTGGGCGTAGCGGACGTATTGATGATATCGCCGTTGGGAAGAACGACCTCCATCTGCAATACCATATCGTCAATTTTACCGTACTTGTTGGAAACAACACCAATACCGCGGTGCGCCAAGAAACCGCCCACCGTCGAGCAGGTCAATGACGATGGATAATGCATTGTCGCATACCCCTTTTCATTCGCTGCCCATTCGATATGCTTATAAATCGCACCCGTACCGCATTCTATGTACATACTTTCCGTATTGACTTCGTAAATCTTATTCATGCGCTTGGTATCAAGTATAATACCGCCGCAAACGGGAAGCGCGCCGCCCTGCGAGCCTGCGCCGCCCCCCCAAGTCGTCACGGGGATTTTGTAATAATTTGCTATTTTCAGCACCTTCGACGTTTCCTGCGCGTCCTTGGGCGCAACGATGAAATCCGCTTCGGGCATTCTTACACCGCGATCCACCCACATTCTCGAAAGCCAGAAAAAGTCTGCACTATGCGTAACCTTATCAATTTCTTTTACCGAACAATTTTCTCTGCCTACCGCATCTTCCAGCTCGGTCAAAATTTGCGTAAATAAAAACTCGTTCACAGCTAAGCCTCCATAATATCTTTCAAATCTTGTTTTATCATCAATAGTTTTCCACGGGAATCGTTTTCTCACCGTTGCTAATACCTTTCATAATGGCGTCGCGAATGGCAAGAACTGCCAACGTTTCTTTCTTGTCAAAGGGTTCTTCGTTTGTTTCAAAGAATTTCACGATACTTTCTACCAAGCGATAGAATTCGGTACCCTTTTCCACGTTTTTATATTCACAATTCGCTTTATCCGTTTCCACGTCCACAGAGAATCCCCAACCGCTGTTGGAATAACTAAGGGTTACCGTTCTGCCTGCATATTCCAACACGATTGTCGATTGCTTATCACTGCTGAAAACGTGCGCAAGCTTTGCCTGCTCGCCTTTCGTCAGTTTCACCGCCATTTCGATTTGGTGAATGATATATTCTTCCAAACTGCGGCCGCCGCCTTTAATCATGACGTTTTTAACGTCGGTATAGTCCGCGATTTCTTCCGCATATCGTAAGGCTGACGAGGTAAAAATCTTCGTATTGTACTTTTCCGCCACCGCAAAAATGGCTTTCGCCGTTTCCAAATCAGGCGCAAACGTCTTATCGATATATGTGGTTTTACCGTACTTCAAAGCCGCTTCTGCGTATCTTAAATGCGTTTCAGGGTTTGCGGGCGCGAGAATTAAAATATTGTCGGATTTTTCACAAAGTTCCTCAATCGTGTTACAGCGGATAACGTTGTTTTTCGCACACCAATCATCCGTGTGCATTTTGCCGTCCTGCTCCACTTCCGCATATCCATATACAACTTTATACTCTACGCCAAGCGCTTGGCTGGCTTTTTCGAAAAGCCCTAAATACGTGTTAGAATGCCATTCGTCAATAAAGTAATCAATAATACCTATTTTTTTCATTCTGTCACCTCAGAGATATTTTTTCAATTCGACAACGCACTGTTTTTCCGCGGATTCAAAGGACGCCATTACAACTGCAAGCGATGCACGGATTTGTTCAAGCGTGATAAACTGCGTTGCTTTTCCCTCGATACTGTCCATAACGTTTTCGTAAAATTGTTCCCACCAAGGAAGATCCTTACGAACGGGAACGTCCATTTCCGTCACTTCGCTTTGCGGACGGGGCCACATGGAACGGGAAAGTCCGTTTTCCGTATATACACAGCCTTGCGCCCAATCCACCGATTTCACGTTCGCTCGGACGATTTTACCCGTCCTGCCAAACCAATCATAGACAATCGCCGTACCGTCGTCACCGGAAATATGCCAACGCGCCTCGTTGATAAACGTCCAAGAATCGGCAACGATATGTACGCTTAAATTGCCGGGATATTTCAAATCCAAACGAATCGCATCGTCCACTTCGGGTTGATAGATATGCTTCAAATCCGCATATACGGAAATAGGATTCCCGAATAATTGTAAAACTTGGTCGATCATGTGTACGCCCCAATCGTATAAGAAACCGCCGCCCGATTTTTTCACCGTGCGCCAATCCCCAGGGATATTACGATTGCTGAACAGTCGGGAATATACTTGATGAGGTTTCCCTATAAGATTTTGTGCCAAGACGTCTTTTATGATATTGTAATCGACGTCCCAACGTCTGTTGAAATGGACGGTGAATAATTTACCGCTTCTTGCCTGCGCAGCGTAAATTTCGTCCAGTTCTTCCATGTTCATACAAACAGGTTTTTCACAAACAACGTTTTTCCCACTGTCCAACGCGCGGACGCAGTAATCCTTGTGGAAGTTATTCGGGGTTGCAATCACCACCAAATCCACGTCGCTTTGCAACAACTCCTCTGCCGTTTCACACGTTGCAAACCCCTCTACACGCGCCTTTTCACGCTTTTCCGGGTTGATGTCATACACCAGTGCAACGTCTAAATCCCTAATTCTGTCACGCACGTTTGCAGCGTGCCAAGAACCCATTGTGCCGTACCCAATAATACCAAGTTTATGTTTCATTATTTCAATCCTTTTTGAATTTCATCAATCGTTACGTAGCGTTTTTCTTCGCTCGATTTAATAACCGCGTCAATGACCATCTGCGCGCGCAAACCGTCGTCGATCGTGGAGGTGAAGTTATCCTTTTTACCATTTGCATAATCGATAAACGATTGCGATTGGTAAAGCGACCAGGTTGCACCGTATTTTTCAGGCGTAGCCACACGCTGTTTGCCCTTCGCGATGTCTTCCTTGCTGCCGTAGCAAATTTCCAAACCTTCGCCGACGTAGTTGCAGAAACGGATATACCCCTTTTCACCGTAAATGATGAATTCTACAAGCTGTTCTTCCGTCTTTGCACAACGGGAAAGTTCGATGTTTGCCGTTGCACCGCTCTTCAAATCCGCCAAAATGTTTGCATAGTCATCCGTCGTTACGGGTGCCCATTCGTCGGAATCCACCTTTTGTCTTTCCTTGATGAATATACCCATGTTTGCGGTCAAACCGACGATATCCTCGTTCATCCAGTTCAAGAAGTCGATCATGTGCGAACCAAGGTCGCAAAGAACGCCCGTACCGCCAAGTTCCTTGCGGAAACGCCATTCCAAACGTCTGCCTTCCCAAAGCCCGCTTTCCTTGATGCACTTGATATAGCAGTGGTACACTTTACCGACAGCACCGCTGTCAATTACGTCTTTCAAGAATCTCGTCGTGGGCATATGTCTCCAAGTAAAGCAAATGAATACGGGCAAGCCTTTTTCTTCCGCCAAAGCACGTACTTCTTCTACTTCTTGGCTGTTTACACCAACGGGTTTTTCAATACTAACGGGAAGCCCCGCGTTCAAAGCGTATTTCGCCTGTTCGCAGTGGAAGCTGTTGGGCGTACAAATATCAACCATATCGCAAAGCCCA
>JAFVQP010000102.1 GCA_017504735.1 Clostridia bacterium
ATCCGCCTGCTATTGCACCCATAATACACCTCATAAATTCTATTAAATATATTGTAACCTATTTTCTTATATCTTGTCAAGACTTTCCCATCATTTTCTCTTGACTTTCTAAGGAAATCTTTGGTTTTTATCGCATATTTTATAAAATTAACTAATTTTATATACCCATCCGAACGGGTCTTCGCATTTTCCCCATTGAATACTCGTCAAAGTGTCGTACAGCATTTGGGTCACGTCCCCGATTTTACCGCCCCCGACAACGTATTCTTTATCGTTGATTGCAAGCTTACCGATGGGTGAAACGACTGCCGCCGTACCACAGCCCCACGCCTCTTCCAACGTGCCGTTTTCAAGGGTTTCCTTCAGCTCGTCCACCGACAAAAGGCGTTCTTGTACGGCGTAACCTTTCGATTTCAACACTTCAATACAACTCTTACGCGTAATGCCTGGTAAAATCGAACCCGTCAGCATCGGGGTAACGATTTCCCCGTTGATTTTGAACATAACGTTCATCGCGCCGACCTCTTCGATGTACTTTCTTTCCACACCGTCCAGCCACAGCACCTGCGAGTAGCCTTTCTTTGCCGCCCTTTCGCCTGCGCGCGTACTTGCCGCATAGTTCCCACCGCATTTCGCGTAGCCCGTACCGCCGCGTACCGTACGCACGTCCTCGTTTTCAATCATAATACTAACGGGGTTGATCCCTTCCTTGTAATAACTGCCGCTGGGCGAAGCGATCAAGATAAAAGTTGCATTCTTCACTGCGTGTACCCCCAGCGCCTCGTCGTTGCCAAACAGGAAAGGACGAAGATACAGCGAAGTACCAAACGATTTGGGTACCCACTTCTCTTCCAGCTTCACAAACTCGGTTAAAAGCTGTAACATATCCTCTTCGGGCATTTCCGGCAAGCTCATACGCTCCGCCGAACGATTCATACGCTTCACGTTTTCCATCGGACGGAACAACTGCACCCCGCCGTCCGCGCGGCGGTATGCCTTCATCCCTTCAAAAATTTCCGCGCCGTAATGCAACACGGTCGAGGCAGGATGCAGTGAAATTCTGCCAAACGGCTCGATACGGGCATCATACCAGCCCTTTTCCTCACTCCAATCCACAATCAACATATGATCGGTGAATACTTTCCCAAAGCCCAATTTGTCTTCCGCAGGCATCACGCCTGGGGTGTTCGTTTTCGTTACTCTGATTTCCATAATCTTCCCTTTATCTTCATTAATTTTTCGCATAACAAACGTATAATTCATTAAATAATACGATAAAACAATAATAGCACACCCTTTGCATTTAGTCAACGTTTTTTACAAGTAAAAAAACGGATTTTTACGCAAAAAATCCGTTTTAACGTATTCGTTTTTTCGTTTACTCTCCGTCCGCAACTTCCTCTAACGCAGTTTTACCGTTTTCCTCTTCAAATTCAACGTTCAAATCCTCGTAGGCGGAAAGCATCGGCCTTACGTTTACACCTTTCTTTCTGTCAAAGTAATTTTTCGTAATACGCACCAACAAACCGCTTAACAGCACCAACCCGATGAGATTTGGCAACGCCATCAAACCGTTGAAGGTGTCCGAAATCGACCAAGCCAACTCCCCGTCGATTACGGCGGATACAATGACAAGCAATACGTACAATACCTTGAAAACGGTTGTGGCAATTTTCCTGCCCTTTTCACCCGTTTTGCGGAAAAGGAAATCCACCGATTTCTCCCCATAGTACGACCACGCCAAAATGGTGGTGAAGGCAAATAACGGCAACATAATCGAATATACCACCCTGCCAAACAAACCAAAGACATTCTCAAATGCCATCATAGATACGGTTGTGTCCGCCATTCCCTTTGCATACAAAACCCCTTCCATACCGACCTTGTCGCCAAAGCTTACCAAGACCACGAGCGCCGTCAGGGTGCAAATAACAAACGAATCGAAAAATACCTCAAAGATCCCCCAAAACCCCTGTTTTACAGGTTCACGGGCTTCCGATGCGCTGTGTGCGATTACAGACGACCCCAAGCCTGCTTCATTGGAGAATACACCGCGCGCCAAGCCCTTTTGAATAACCTGTGCAAACGCATATCCCCCCACACCGGCAATTGCGGATTTAAATTGAAAGATATTGCCAAATATCAAAGAAAAGGCTGTACCCAGCATCGTTACGTTTGCAAAAATAACCACAAACGACATCACGATAAACAGCAACGACATAAACGGTACAAGGATGGATGCCACACGGCCAATACTCTTGATGCCCCCCAACACGATTAAGGCAAGTACCACCGCTACTGCAATCCCCACAATCAAAGCAATCGTTTGCGCATTGCCGTCTATCACCCCTTGGAAAGTGGTGGAAATTTTATTTGTTTGCACACCGCTCATACCGATTGCGGCAAAGGTACAAAATACCGCCGCCATCACCCCAAGGATTTTACCAAGCGCTTTTAAAAAGCGTCCAAATCCGTCGTTGCGGTTTCTGCCCAACCCTTCGGAAAGGTAGTACGCAGGTCCGCCGGAAAAACCGCCGTCCGCATCTCGTTTTCGGAAATACAACCCCAACACGTTTTCCGCATAATTTGTAACCATCCCAAAAAAGGCGGATATCCACATCCAAAATACTGCGCCAGGCCCGCCCGTCATAATGGCGGACGTTACGCCGACGATATTCCCCAGTACCGACCGTACCCGAAATCGCTGTGGCAAACGCCTCGAACTGTGAAATGGATTTTTCCTGCGTATTTGCGCCATGTTTCTTTTTGCCTATGCTTTTCACCGTCGGAAGGATGGTTTCCCCCACGGACGTGCCAAATTTATGCACCTGCATACACTTGGTACGCACGGACAGCAAAATCCCCGTGCCCAAAATGAGGATAATCATCGGCCATCCCCAAACGACACCATTGAGCCAACCATTCACTTTGGCAATTCCTGCAATCAATTTTTCCCACATAAAAATACCTCCCCGTTTGCAATCGCAAACATATTAACCGACTATATCCCTACGGAGAAAAAAAATAGCGGAGTGGTACATAAACCACTCCGTTGAAGTCATCTTCTCATCGTTTTTTTAAAAAATGCAGGGGGCAGGTATGCGTTGAATGCATTATACCCGTGCATTATACCCGTAACGATGAAGCGTAACTCTGTCCTTTTGCCTGAGAGATTTGCGGTAACCCGCTTGCCCCTTCGGCCCTCAATTTAATGAGCTTCTCCGGAGTGCTATCCGATTACAGTTCCCGACATTGCTGTCACCTGAGAGCTTTACTCCTTCGGTTGGACGATTCGTCCATCTCCTGCAATCCTCATATAGCTTGCTTTTATCCATATTATCATATACTTACTCCGCTTGTCAACGATATGACAGCGTTTTCCATAAATTTCTCCACTCTATTTTTGTAAAAAGATATTTGTTTTCAGTAGATTTTTCTACGCGCGTGTGATATAATATTACAGTATGAATAATACATTATCAAAAAGAGGTAGGCAAATGATTCAAAAAAGTTATACATTTCTTAAAGACGGAAAGGAAAACGACGTATACACTTTACGAAACGCCAAAGGTATGGAGGTGGACATCCTCACCTACGGAGCGCGAATTATTCGCTTGACCGCGCCTGATAAAGACGGTAAATTCGACGACGTTATCGTTGGCTGCAAAACACCTGAGGATTACTATGGGGAAAACCCCTACTTTGGCGCAACCATCGGTCGCTACGGCAACCGCATTGGCGGCGGTCAATTCACCATTGGTGAACATACCTACCAAATTGAGAAAAACGAAGGGAATAACACCCTTCACGGTGGTTTTTCCGCGAATTTTGACCGTGTAATTTGGGCGGCGGAAATACAGGACGAGCGTTTGGTTTTATCCCACCTCTCTCCCGACGGAGCAGGCGGTTTCCCTGGCAATTTAGCGGTCAGCGTCACCTTTACCTTGTCGGATGATAACGAGTTGAAAATTGAGTATAAGGCCACCACGGATAAAGATACCGTGTGCAATCTTACCAATCATTCCTACTTCAACCTCGGCGGTCAAGACACCGTTTTAGATCACCTTTTGATGATCAATGCCCGTCAAATTACCCCTGTGGATCACGAATTAATTGCCCACGGCGATTTTATGGATATTGACGGCACACCGTACAGCTTTTTACCTGCCAAAAAAATCGGGCAATACACCTTTTCCGATGCGAAACTTATTAAACAATGCGGCGGGTATGATTTTAACTACTGCTTAGACCGCATAGGGAAAGGCTTGGTGCGCGTTGCGTACGTTTACGATGAAGCATCGGGCAGAAAAATGGATTGTTACACTACCCTCCCTGGCGTACAGCTTTATACAGCGTGCGCGTTGGAGCATTTTGACGGAAAAAAACAATATGGAAAGTATTGCGCCCTTTGCTTGGAAACACAAGGCTTCCCCAACAGCCCCAACTGTCCTCAATACCCCTCTACCCTTTTGAAGGCAGGCGAAACTTATCAAGAAATTACCGCCTATAAGTTTTCGGTAAAGAAAAATTAAGGCTACCGCGTATATCTTTCAGGAATGTGACATGTTAAAAGCTCTTTGGATAAAATTTAAAGAGTCGGCGCTTTCGGTCTTACCCGTGGCGTTGATTGTATTAATTTTAAACTGTACGCCGTTGGTGGATTTCACCACGACGGAAACGGTTATTTTGGCATGTTCTTCTTTGGTACTTATCTTCGGTATTGCGCTCTTTAATCTCGGCGCAGACATCGCTATGACCCCTATGGGGGAACAAATCGGTTCCACCCTGCCAAAGGCAGGCAAGTTTAAAACCTTGCTTTTTGTGTGCTTTGTCATGGGTGTCTTTATCACGATTGCAGAACCCGACCTCTCCGTCCTCGCCTCTCAGGTGAAAGAGGTCATCAACAGCACCGCCCTTACCGTTTCTATCGGTGTCGGCGTGGGCTTATTTTTACTGTTAAGCGTGCTTAAAATTGTTTTCCGTGTCAGCCTTTCGCAAATGCTTACTTTCTTTTATATGTTGCTGTTTGCGTTGGTGTCTTTGGTATTGATTAACGGAAACGCTAGCTTCTTGCCCCTAGCCTTCGATTCAGGCGGGGTTACAACGGGTCCCATCACCGTACCCTTTATCATGGCGCTCGGTATGGGTGTCTCTGCCAGCCTTGGCGATAAAAAAGACCGTGAATCCAGCTTTGGTTTCATCGCACTTTGTTCGATAGGCCCTATCCTTGCCGTTATGCTGTTGGGGGTATTTGCAACGGGTGAAATCGATTATAAAATCCCCGATTATTCCATGGTAACCGAAGGAAGCGAGTTTTTTATCACACTGCTTCATACCATGAAAGAAGTGGGCATTGCCATCGCACCGATCGTAGCGTGTTTCTTCTTGTTACAAATGCTGTTTATGAAACTGCCTAAAAAGCGTTTACACCAAATTATCGTTGGTATCTTCTATACCTTCTTCGGTTTGGTAGTATTCCTTACAGCGGTAACCATCGGCTTTATGCCCATCGGGTATAAGTTGGGTACGCAGCTTGCGGACCTTCCTTCAGGTTGGCTGGTTGCCATCGCCTTTATTTTAGGCTTTGCCGTGGTACTTGCCGAACCTGCAATTCACGTTTTAAAGCGTCAGGTAGAAATGGTTACGGGCGGCGCAGTCAGCAAAACGTCCATGCTTCTCGCACTCTCGATCGGCGTAGGCCTTTCCATCGCCTTGTCGGTTATCCGTATCGTATTCGATTTCAGCATTTTGTATTACGTAATCCCTGGCTACTTCATTTCGCTTGGCTTATCCTTCTTTGTTCCCAAGCTTTATACAGCGATTGCATTCGACTCCGGCGGGGTTGCAAGCGGTCCTTTAACCTCCACCTTCATCCTTCCGTTCATCATCGGCATTTGTTACGTTTTACAGGGTGAAAGCGCCATTCTCCTCGATGCCTTCGGGTTGGTGGCAATGGTAGCAATGACGCCTCTTATCACCATTCAGGCACTCGGTTTTAAAGCCATTGCATCCAAACATTTGCGTGAACGCAGTGCAATGAAACGCATTTTGGACGAAGACGATGAACAAATTATTCGCTTTATGTAGGGGGCAGGTATGAGATTAACAAGAAAAAATCAAAAAACTGAACAACAATTGCCCACCGCGCAAGAGCAACCGTTCAAGACGGATTTAAAGAAATTAAAGCTGCTTGTCACCGTTGTCAATCGTAAGAAAACGGAGTTTTATTTAGACTACTTGACAGGGTTTGAGGTCAATTTTCAAACAGCTGTGGCGGCGCAAGGCACAGCAAGCTCGGATATGATGTACTTGCTTGGCTTGGCGGAATCGGACAAAAGCGTTATTTTCAGCATTCTGCGCGAAGATCGCGCGGAAGAAGCGATGCAGGGCTTGGATGAGAAATTCCACAACCTGCGCGGCGGTAAGGGGATCGCCTTCACCGTGCCCTTGACAGGTGTCATCGGCGTGGCAATTTATCGTTTCTTAAGCAACAATCGGAGGTAAACAAGTAATGAAATTTCAACACGAAGCAATTTTTTGCATTGTAAACAGCGGTTACAGCGACGTCGTTATGGAAACGGCGAAAAAATTAGGTGCAAGCGGCGGTACGGTCATCAATGCGCGCGGTACTGCGCCTAAAGATGCGGAAAGTATCTTTGGTATCACCATTGAGCCCGAAAAAGAAATCGTTATGATCCTTGTCCCCTCTTCGATTAAAGCAGCCGTCTTACACGCCTTATATAAAGAGGCAGGGTTGGAAACGGCAGGTCAAGGGATTGCTTTTTCCTTGCCCGTAGATGGGGTCGTGGGTTTATCCACCCCTGAAAAACAGGAAAAACCCGATAAAAAATAAGTTATCCTTTGTAACAAAACGAGCCGCTTGACCATGTTGTCAAGCGGCTCGTACTTTTATGCCTTTTCTTCAAATTTTAACCCGAAAAATTGTGTTTCATCCTTGGCAAGCTCCATTAAGAGAAGTTTTGCCACCAATTCACGTTTTTCATCCATCGTCGGTTTGCGGAAAAGATGACGCCAGCGGAATCGTCTATACTGTTTAGGATACATCAGCTTCAAATTCGGAAAACCGTACTCCCCTTTGATGCAGGTGATAAGATTTACCTCATTTTCCCCTGAAATTTCGCGCCAATCAAAGTAATCTTTCCCTTTTTTAAAACGACAAATATACACACAACTGCTGTCTCCGCCCTTTTCGTAAAAGTAATCGAAAAAGCAACCTTTATCCAGCAACGGTTGCATCAAAGTTTTTACTTTGTCTGCGGTCATAATGTCGGTTATCTCGTACATACCCCCTCCATTTCATAGAGAAGGAACGGTTTTCACCGCTCCTTTTCTTATCTTTATCTTATGTTTTATGCCTATGCTAGGCAACAAAATCTCACTCCAAAACGGCCTTAATACGACGAATACCCGAACCCGAGCTTTGTTCTTTTTGAATTTTGAAGTGACCGAGTTTACCCGTCGATTCTACGTGAGGTCCACCGCAAATTTCCTTCGAAAAATCCCCGATGGTGTAGGTTTTTACCACTTCGCCGTACTTACTTTCAAACAAACCCGTAAAGCCTTCCGCTTTCGCTTCCTCTAAGGTGATTTCCTTCATAACGACAGGGATATCCGCCTTGATTACCTCGTTTACCATATCTTCAACCGCTTTAATTTGTTCAGCGGTCATAGGCTGAGGAAGGTTGAAGTCAAAACGCAAACGTTCTTCCGTGATGTTCGAACCCTTTTGATTTACGTCGGGGGAACATACCTTCTTCAAAGCCGCGTGCAAAAGATGGGTTGCCGTATGCAACGCGGTGGTTGCTTCCTTATGGTCTGCAAGCCCGCAAGCAAATTTATTTTCGCTGCCTGCCTTGCTCTTATTTTGATGTTCTTCAAACGCCGCTTTATAACCGTCCAAATCCACGGCAAAACCACGTTCTTTTGCCATTTCGTCCGTGATTTCCACAGGGAAACCATAGGTATCGTAAAGATGGAACGCCTGCTTACCGTTGATTACTTTTTCCGCAACGTATGCAGGGTCTTTTTGCGCCATAAATGCATTTTTACGTTCGATGCCGTTGATACATTTTTCAAATTCCTTCAAGCCCTGCTGTAAGGTCTTGTTGAATTTTGCTTCTTCCTTCGCAAGCTCTTCCGCAATTTTTTCACGGTTGACGTTCAACTCGGGATATACGTCCTTGTATTCCTCGATGAAGCTTTCGGAAATCTTTGCAAGGCTGCCTTCGGGAAGGTTGATTTTTCTTCCATAACGCACCGCGCGGCGGATAATTCTTCTCAAGATATACCCTTGGTCGGTGTTGGAAGGCACGATACCCTTTTCATCGCCGAGCATAAAGGTTGCCGTACGCGTATGGTCAAGCAATACGCGGAACGCTTTGGTCGTTTCCTCGTCCTCGCCGTAGGTCTTCCCCGTCAAGTCAGAAATCGTCTTGATTGCGTTTTCAAACAAGTCCGTTTCATACACGCTGGATTTGCCGTTCAACACGCAAAGCGCACGTTCCAAACCCATACCCGTATCTACGTTCTTTTGCAAAAGCTCGG
>JAFVQP010000103.1 GCA_017504735.1 Clostridia bacterium
CGTCCGCTCTTTCGATAATTTCACCCACCGTGATTTGGTTAAAATCCTTTTTCGCAAGCAACCCGATAAATGCCTTAAATATCGCTTCTCTCGTCTTTCTTTGCCGTCTGTCCATCTTTTTCTCCATACAATTTTGCGAAAATGTTCGATAACAAACAATCGCCGCCATCTATATCGTCCGTTTGTATTGACTTTCACCGTTTATCAAAATATACTGTTATTGAACAATGCGTTCGATAACATATGTATTGTACCATAAACCAATTCTTTTGTCAAGACGGAGCAGTTATGAAAACGGAAAAAAATATTTTACTAGCCTTCCTCCTCAACCTTGCGTTTTCCATCTTTGAATGTATCGGTGGAATTTTCACAGGGAGCATCGCCATCCTTTCCGACGCTGTACACGACGTCGGTGATGCCGTCAGCATCGGTGTCTCCTTTTTCTTGGAACGAAAAGCCAAAAAACAGCCTGACGATACCCACACCTATGGTTATGCAAGGTATTCCGTCCTCGGCGGTGCGATTACCACCCTTATTTTACTTATCGGCTCGTTGGCGGTAATTTATAATGCCGTAAATCGGCTGATAACCCCGACGGAAATCAATTACAATGGTATGATTATTTTCGCAGTTTTTGGAGTCTTGGTCAATTTCAGCGCGGCGTTATTGACGCGGGAAGGACATTCTCTCAATCAAAAAGCGGTCAATTTGCATATGCTTGAAGACGTGCTTGGGTGGTTGGTTGTACTCATCGGCGCAATTGTGATGCGATTTACCGATTTTCACATTCTCGACCCCATTATGTCCATTGGCGTAGCACTCTTTATCTTCGTTGCCGCTGTAAAGAATATGAAAGAAGCCATCGATATTTTTCTTGAAAAAACACCGAACGGCGTTTCCGTAGAGGCGGTTAAATCGCACCTTAACGAAATCAACGGCGTACTTGACGTACATCATATGCACGTATGGACAATGGACGGGCAAAAGCATTACGCTACCCTGCATATCGTCACAAGCGGAAATCCTCACGAAATAAAGCACCAGGTACGCGACGAATTACAAGAACACGGCATCCATCACGTAACGATTGAGGTGGAATGCGAGGGCGAACCTTGCCATGAACAGCATTGCCACGTGGCGTTTTCCCCCACACATACACATCACCATCATCACCATCATTAATGCATGAAAAAAAGGACGGATTTAACCGTCCTTTTTGTTTTACTGTTGAGGTACCACTGCGTAGAAAAGCAAATCTTCCGCGCCCGTGTTGATAAGACAATGCTGACTCCCCTTCGGGCAGTAATGGCAATCCCCTGCGGATAAAATTTCCTCCTTGCCGTCGCAAATACTTTTCCCTTCTCCCGACAAAATGAAAATGATTTCCGCACTTGTTTCGTGGGTGTGCGCACCTATCGTAGAGCCTGGCTGCAACCGACCTCGTAAAATTTTATTTTGCCCGTCGGTAAAGAGTTTTGCACACAAAGCCCCTTCGCCGCCGTAAAAAGATTTTAACTCCTTTTCTTCCATTTCATTCAATTTTATCAACATAACGCCGACCTCTTATTTCAATTTTAAACCGTCCAAAAAGGCTTTACCTACCTTTTC
>JAFVQP010000104.1 GCA_017504735.1 Clostridia bacterium
CCGATTTTGGTCATTTCCGCAAGGTTTGCACCCTTACCACCAAGGATTTCACGCATCTTTGCGTTACCTTCGCTGAAGAGATAGCAATACTTTTTAGCCATAATGTTATATCCTCCAAGTTGATTTTTAACAAATTTTTACCGCAAAAACCCACGCGCCCTATCGTTTTACCGATTTTTGGGCGTGAAAAAAACACAATGGGCTTTTCGCCATATTCCATTGTAATATAATTTAGCAAAAATATCAAGCCTTTCTCGCAAGGTTTTTAATATTTTTTCGTAAAAGTAGGCATTTTTTTGCGTTTTCACCAAAAAAAGAAGAAGGAGCGACGCCCCTTCTCACTTTTTTAGTCTTTTTTTTCTAATTTTATACATACAATGTAAGTTTTCCCCTCAAACGCATACGGATTTTTCCCCGTACCGCTCGCACAGAAAATATGTGTGGGTTCACCGTTTTCATCAAACAGCAACGAAGGACGTTCGAGGTTGCATTGCAGGGTTTGCGTTCCGTCTGCCCAGGTCACCTTGCGCGAATACACCTTGGGGTCGTCGCCAATCTCAAAATCCATACAATCGTCGCTTTCCGCATAAAAGCCTGCGCCCCATTCCCCCGTCACGCCAAAACTGCCGTTTTTTACGTCGTCTTTGGTAATCAAGCAGAACTTCTTTTTCTTCTCATTATACCAAAGGAAGGGGTCTTCGATGTGTTTATCCTCGTCCTTAAAATCCAAAATCGGGAAATCGGACAAACGCTTGAACTCACCGTCGGGCTTATCCGCCACGGCAATACCCAGCTTTAAGGGTTTTGCGTAACCGCATCTCGATTTGTAAATCATATACGTTTTCCCATCGGGTAAAATGGTTACGGACGGGTTGGTGGTAACCGTACAATCCCAATACGAGCAATCGCGAGGCTCTAAAATGGGGGTATCGCGACGGACAAATTCCCCATTGATATCATCCGCCACCGCCAAGCCGATGCGCTTTTTATTCCAACACTCGTCACAGTAATTTTCCTTTACGTTCGGGCTGGTCGGGATATCTCCGCCGTAAGTCGTACCCATATAATAGAGGTAGAATTTCCCGTTGTATTCCTTAATGCAGGTATTGTGTGTATTGATGCCGTCAAAATACTGTCTGCCACGACGGGGCAATACGACGTTTTTAAACTCGTAAGGTCCTTCGGGGGTATCGGATACGGAATGGATAATTTCACTGTTAAACAGCCAATTCCAGCCAAAACCATACTCCTCTTTCCATCTTGACGAGAACATATGGTATTTCCCGCCCGATTTGATCATCGAGCAATCCCACACGTAATATCCGTCCAGCTCTAACGCCTTAACAGTTTTCCCTGCCTTGTAGCCAAAGTCATTTTTCATCTTTTTTCCCCTTTGCTTTATCCTTTGATTTTCCCTGCGGTAACCCCAAAGACTCAATTTCCTTTTCCGTTTCTTCTAAATTGGGCAAAGGCAAAGTTTCTTGCTTGGGATGTAACATTCTTTCAAACAAATATCCCGCTTCCATCCCCACCGTCAACACCGTCAATACCCCCAAAAGATATGCAATCAAGGTTGCCTCGAACGTACCGAAAATATCGATAAAGTAAATGGAATATTCGCCGTAAGGGTCCATACCAAAGAAGCTCTTTTGGAAGAAGTAATTTAAAAAGACGCCAAAACCGATGATGGAATACATAAAGGCAATCGCACGTATCCACGTTTGGAAGTTTAACTTTACCTGTCTTGTTAAAATGAGGTAAATCCCAAACAGCGACGCCCACATATGGCAAAGCGCTTCCCCTGTATATAACATCGTAGCTTCCGTATTATAATGATTCAAATACGCTTCTTCGGGGCTGATAAACAGCGCCACGAACATACCTATCCACAAATAGGCAATGGCGGAATAAGCGTATCGTTTCGTTTTTTCATTCATAAAACAGGTCAAAGGGATAACGGTGAAAATCATCGGGCTGATATTTTCCAACGTTTCAAAACCGTCGTTCAGCCAACCACGCTCGTGCATGCCCACGTTCCATACGAAATAGAAAATAGCGTCCACAATCAAAAACATCGCGTTAAAAACACGGATATTCAAGCTGTCGCGGTAAAGCGCTATCAAGGTCAAACTCACGAGGAAGATGGCGGCTAAAATCCCTAGCACTAGCATCATATCCATATGCTATCCTCTCCCAAGCAACAAAGGGAAGGCGTCATACCTCGCCCCTCGCCCAATTTCTTATTTTCCTGCAAATTTCACTTTGTGAAAGGTACAATTTGCTTATTCTTCAGTGCTGTCTTCTTCCGGCGTTTCCACGGTCAAATACTTCCATTCTACCGTCGCGCCGTTGTTCCATCCTTCCGCAAAGGTTTCAGGAAGCACCGCCGTACCCTCGTCCGCATACGTGCAAACGTAAATGGTCATCGCCGCATTGTCAAATGCGCCTGCCGCCACGTTTACAAGCGTAGAAGGCAACGTAATTTCCGTCAAAGCCGTGCAACCTGCAAAGGCATTGCTGTCGATGGTCTTCAAGCCTTCCGAAATGGTTACGCTCGTTAAAGAAGTGCACCCAGCAAAGGCATTTTTGCCCAAGGTTTGCAATTTTTCAGGCAATACGATGCTTTCCAGGCTCTCACACCCCAAAAATGCGTTGTCACCAAGGGAAACCGCCGTATTGGGCAGTTCGATAGATTGCAAAGACGTACAGCCTGCAAACGCATTGTCCCCGATGGTTAAAATACCATCCAAAAGGTGAATACGGGTAATCCCCGTGCAATTTTCAAACGCGCCGTCTTCAATGGCAAGCACCTTTTTACCATCGTTGTAACCACCGATGTAAACGTCCCCTTGAAGCCCGTCAAATGCGCCCACAATGGTACAATAGTTGCTGTTTTCTACGATGTTATACTCGATACCTGCGGTGGTTTCATATTCCCAAACCGCTTCAACGGTTACGTCGCGCGTAACACGGTTGTATGAACCATTCCACTTCAAGAAGTAATGCCCTTCCTTCGCCGTAGTCGGGGGCATTGCGTTGTGCCCTTGCGTAACCTTTTGTACAAGGTCGCCGCTTAACAGCACCCCACCGTTTAAATCAAAGGTTACCGTATGCACCTGCTTCCCAGCAAAGAAAATAAGGAGCAGCATTACCGCAATTGCGATAAATTCTATCCCCAAAATTACAAATAATTTGATACGTTGTTTTGCTTTCATAAGTTCCCTCTCAAATTTTCTGCAAATTCCACCGGTACGCGCAGGTTGCCCTCGCCGCTGCCGATATACGTGCCCTTTCTTCTATCTCCGTGAAAATCGCTGCCGCCGCTTTCCTTTATGCCGAATTCCTTGGCGATAGCTTTGGCTTTTTGCACCGTTTCAACGCTATATTTCGCATATTCCGTTTCCATACCGTCCAAACCGTAAGGCTTTGCTTGGGTCAAGAAACGGCGCACGCCCTCCTCATCCAATTCCTGAAAGGGATGCGCCAAGACGGATACGCAGCCGATTTTTTTCAAGAATGCAATCGTTTCAAATACGTCCAAACGCCGAGGCTGCGTGTAAAACCCACCCGTTTTGGACAGTAAAGTTTCAAACGCCTCGCTAATACTCTGCACGTATCCCTTTTCCACCAAAGCGGATGCAAAATGCGCGCGGTTGATGTGTTTTTTAGGGGTACTTGCCTTAATTTCTTCGTAATCAATGGCATACCCTGCATTGTTCAAAGCGGAAATGAGCAAGATATTGCTTTCCTCTTTGCGTTTTTTCAGCTCCGCAACAAGGTTTTCGATTGCATCAAAATGTTCTTCCTTGATAAATAAGCCGACGACGTGGAGTTCGACGTCCTCAAAGTCAGTGGAAAGCTCGACTCCGCCGATTGCCTGGACGTTTTTCCCTTTTGCCGCTTCAAAAAAATACGGCAACCCCGCCACGGTATTGTGGTCGGTAAGGGCGATGGCGGATAAACCGACTTTTTCCGCTTCGTCGATGATTTGGGCAGGCGTCCACGTACCGTCCGAATAAATGGAATGTGTGTGTAAATCGCAACAATTTTTCATCATAATAATTATATTATACTATAATGTATGCACTTTTGCAAGAATTTTTAGGATTTTTTTTTGTGAAAAGAAAGTGAATTTATCCCACGATAAAAAACGGAGGGCAAAATTGCCCTCCATCCTTATTACGTTTTATTTAATTATGCATTGCGGATTTCAACGTAGCCTTCCAAGTATGCGATACCCGAAATTGCACCTGCTGCGCCAAACTTCGCATAATTATTTGCTACAGTGGGAACAATAGTCTGCAACTGTGCATATTCTTCAGCGGAAATCGTACCAGCTTGTGCTTTCATAAGCAAAGGACCAGCCGCCAAAACGTCGTAAGAGCCGAAGTTTACATTAATCGTACCCTTACCCACGTTATCTTTGCCAGCAAGCCAATCTTCTGGATCGCCCGTTTGTTTCATCAAAATCATGAAGTTAACAAGCTGCGATTCGCCTTCTTTCTTGATAACCGTTCTGGACATACTGCAAAGACCTGCTGCACCCTGCACCGCGCCTTCAACCTGCGTCTTGATGCTGTTAACCGCCGATACTGCGCCGTATGCCTGGAACCAGGATTCCGTACCGATTACCCAGTTGCTGATTTCCGTATCGTTCAAAAGCGTAAGTTCGCAGTCTACGTTTTCTGCGCTGGGCTTCGCGTCAAAGTGAATTGCCGCACCGTTGGACGCGCCGATAAAGCAGCTGTCAAGCGTTACGGATGCGAAACCGTAAACATAGATGTTGTTCGACCAGTTGTTGGAGAAGTTACAATCGGTTGCAACGATGTTGCTGTTGTGCGTATAGCCGCCACCCTGTGCTGCCATAATCTGAGATGCGTATGCATTGACTGCAAACGAACCCTGTCTAGCCGTTACATTGTTGAGTGCAACCGTACCGCTGCCTACCTGAACGCCGATACATGCACCTGCGTTCAACAATACGTCTTTTCCATTAATCTTATAACCTGCCGTTGCAAACGATTCGGTTGCAACGTTACCAATAATGTTCAGGTTTTCCATCGTCATCGTATCGTAGCAAACCGTGTCTCTCTTACCGAACAGGAAGATAGAGAACTGTACGTCCATCAATACGTACGCACCGCCGTTGTCAATGAAACTTCTATCGCTGTTGGGATCGCGGTTATCGATGAAAGGAATATTTTTACCGTTCACGTCAAAGTAGTTACCGTTGATCTTCAAGTTGCCGCTAAGACGTTCGTAAACGCCCGTACCGCCATTTACGTCCGAACCGTTCAAAGGAGCCGTTACCGTCATCTGACCGCTGGTGAACGTGCTGATTTGCGATGCATCCAACTCCGCCTTAATGTTACGCAATACGTTAATTTCGCTTACGCTTGTATCTGCATACGCTTTCTTCATGTCTGCGTTGTTATATACGTTAACACCGTTGTTAAGAGTTACGGTATAAGTAACCGTATGCGTATTGTCAATTGCATATCTAGGTTCAACCGTTACGGTAACCGTTTTGCCTACCAAGCTTGCGTCAAAATTGATTGCGCCGCCATTTACAGTATATTTCGTCGTAGGCACGGTTTCACCTTCACAGCTTACCTTGATTTCTACGTTTGCTTTTTCAATCGTCAGCGCGCCGCTGTTGATTTCTACGTCGGGTACAAAGTTATTGATACCAACCTTCATCGCTTCATTCTTGGAAAGGTCTTCCGAGTTATAAGCCACTTTCTTATTCCACGTATCGGTGAGGTTTCTTACGTAATCGCCATTAGAAACGCCCCAAGCCAACGCATAATCGTCGCCCGCCGTGAAAGATTTTACATATTCAACAGCCTTAACCGTTCTAGCTTCGCCGTTTACCAACAAAGTAAACGAACCTGCTGCATTTACCATCAAGAATTGATCGGATACCGTTGCGCCCGTACCATCTACAACCAACGTCGTGCCTTCTGCAAATTCGTACGTTGCGCCTACAAGATATACAAACGTCCAAGCATCGTCAATCGTTGCTCTTTCTTTAAAGTAGAGTTTTTCTTGGTTTTCTTCCCACGTGGAAGCACCTGCTTTTGCCGTCCACTTTTCTTCAATGGTGATGCCTTCAAGATAAGCGTAAGGTGCGTTCAAGTCGATGATTTCGCCATTGTAGTAGTAACCATTGAAATCATACGATTCACGTACTGCCTGTACGGGAACAAGGCTGGTCAAAGGCTGACCGTAAGTAGCCGTCACAGCAATGGGTTTCATTGCCTTTAATGCGTTATCCCATACCGAGAAGATTACCGTGTAGGTATTTGCCGTGTATTTTGCATACAACTTAACGTCCGTCGTGATTTTGCCTTCCGCAACAAATTCCGTCGTACATGCTGCATCCGTGTACCACTTGTTATCGGTCGTGTAACCGTCTTTTGCAGGTACGTTAGGAAGACGGATTGCCGTCATATCAGCATCGTATTCGGTTACGATACGAAGGTCGCTCAATTCCGTAGCGCCGTCGTAGAACCAAACGAACTTACCTTCGCCGTCCCAAACTGCGTCAACCGCAATATCTTCCGTCCAGGTATAGGTACCCGTTGCAGGGAAGTCTTTACCGTTCATCGTGAATTTTACAAATTCAAAGTTTTCAAGTTCGGGCGCAACGAGCGTATAGGTTTCACCATATACAACGGAAGGATTTGCATACCCTGCCTGCGCGCCGTTTACCGTAATGGTAAACGTCTTGGGCGAATATTGTGCATACAGCGTAACGTCTTGCTTAATCGCCGTCTTGAAATCGAACTTTTCACCGCCTTCAGCCGCAGTAAACCAACCGTCAAAGTTGTAACCTGCTTTTTCAGCAGCCTGCTCCGCAACAGTCGAACCGTAATCTACCGATACTTCCGTTTCCGTTTCACCTACGAACTTTACGGTATGTTTATTGATTTGATATTTTGCAGTGATAGCAATACTTGCGCTGGAAGGATATTTACCCGAAAGAGGGAATTCCTGTTCATCGCCGTTTGCGTCTACATAGGTATAACCAACAAAGGTATACCCTTCTTTGACGGGTGCATCAATGGTGTAATCTTCACCAGGGACAACTTCCACCGCTTTGTTAGAGATTGTACCGCCGTCCGTGTTGATAACGATATATACCGTCGAAATGCTGAACTTTGCATACAGCGTAATACCTTGGTTAATTGCACCTTCTGCGTAAGGAACGGTCAACGCCTCATCCGTGTACCAACCGATGAAGGTGTACCCCTCTTTCGTAGGAGCGGTGGGCAAGGATATCTGCGTATCCATCTCATACTCCTGCACGCGGTAAACTTCACCATCAACCATGTACGTTACTTCCATTTTCGTGGAAAGACATCCCACGAAGAAGCAACAGCCCATTACAGCACCCAGCACTGCTAACAACGCTTTTTTCAATGCTTTCATCTGTTTTCTCCTTATTTTTTATTCTTTTTTATTCCACAATTCCGCCGCCACGCTTCGGAATTAAGGTTATCGAGTCCATTGCACCGCTGCCGTCTTTTGCCTGCACGGTGATTTTTACGTCCGTCTTTTCCGTAAAGGTTACCAAGCCCGTTGCAGGGTTCACCTTTACCACATCGGGCTTACTGGACGTGAACAACACCTCTTTATTCGAGGTCTTATCCGTTTCCATTACCCAAGTAAGCTGATAATCTAACGTATCGGTATCGACCGTAATCATCACGCCGTCTTCTATCTTTTGCCCTTTCTTTTCCCCTTCAGAATAGGTGAAATAGATTTCTTTACAAAGGATTTCCGTACGCGACGCCTCAATTGCGTGCCCGAATACACTGACAATAACGACCGCTAAGATACATTCGAGAATGACGATTAGAAATACTATTTTTTTATTCATACCATCCCCCTCTTACCCTTGAATATCGTTAAAGTATGCCTGCAGATTGCTGTTTAAAAGATAGAACCGCGCCACCAAGAAAAGCACCGAAATACCTAACAAACGCACCCAACCGTATACGTAGCTTTCAATCATGAACAGCAAGCCGATAATCCCAAACAACGTCGCCACCAAAAAGGCGATTGCCATCGCTTTTGCAACGTTTCCGTTGTCCGTTACACCGTCGCCTTTCGTTGCGTATTCCGTAATTTTGGGTTTACGAATGTCAAATTCGAACCCCCAAGCAATCTGTCCCAAGCTGACAAATAAAATGGTCACAAGCAACATAACGATGTCAATCACTTGCATACGAGTACTCATCAACAGCATTGCCGACGTAACAAGCAAGGACGCCAAGTTCACCAACCCTGTCACCGCCAGTTTTGCCCAGGCAATAACCGAGGTGTTGGACGGTGCCGTCTTTAACACCGCAAACTCATTCCCCTCCATACTGATGGACGCTGCGCTGTTTGCATTGTGTGTACCAAGCAAACTTAAGATAATCATAAGATTAAACGCAATCGACATATACCTCCCCATGGAGTTGGTATTGATTGCCGCCATCAGGAAGTTGAATATATACGTGATGATAGGGAAGATAAACACAACCACAATCATCGAGTTGACCGACTGGAACGTGCGGAACTGAATTTTTAATTCCTTGCGGAAGAACGTACCGAACAAACCGCCCTTCTTCGACATGGTAAGGATGTGTTTCTTTGTGGTGCTATTTTCGTTGGACGCACTTGCCGCCTTGAAATAGAAAGGCATTGCCGCCACGAAACACAACACGCAAAATCCCAAAAGCACCAACAGCGTCAAGGGTAAATACAAATACAGCATTTCCCCAAATAACGCTTTGCCTACCCAGTTATAGAACAGTGCAAAACGATTGATGACCATAAACGAATATTTCACCGTAGCGACAAATTCACCGTACTGTGCCACCAAACGAATGGGAATTTTTAAATTTGACAGGAATAAAAATACTCCGTAAAAACCCATACCCAGCAAGACAACCATAAGGATTGCATACAGCCATACGTGATTTTGCATAAAACGCTTGATGAAAATCCCTGGAATTGCAAGCGTCGCCCCAATAAATACTGGAAACAAGCACAACATAAACCACATCACAGGGATTTGCAGCCAAAAGGCAATCCCTACCCCGCCGTTTATACCAAAGCCTATCAAAAGAGGCAAAAGGAAATACAGGTTTTTCTTCATTTCTTCCAAAGCGAATACAATGATTTTGCTTAAGAAAATTTCACTGTAATGACAGGGGAATGCAAGCAGCATCGTATTTTCTTTGCTGGCAAACAGCGTCAACATCATACTGCTTAAACAGGAAATGATACTGACCGCCTGCATAATGAATATGATGGAAATCAGCATATCACGGGTGATATCGATAAAGAACAAGTCCTTTACCAACCAAAACACCGCGGTAAACACCACCATCAAAATCACCGTCAACAAAACGCGCAGGGAAATCTTCGCAGCAAGCTTTGCTTTACTGCCCGACCGTAAATCACGGACGCTGTCCCCTATCTGCATCAGCGTCAGATATTTGACACGGCGAAACGCCGTGTTCTTTTGCATTGCGTTCGTACTCATATCAAGCAACTCCGTTTTCGTCCGCAGTCGGCTCTGCCGCCTTTTCTTCCTCAATGACGTTTTCCGTCAACGCGCCAGCCTCTTCATCGTGTTGCTGTGCGTACTGCAAATACAACTGTTCCAACGATACCCCTTCCGCTTTCAGCTCTTCCATCGTGCTGATACGGCGAAGCTTACCGCCGCTGATGATTGCAATTCTATCGCAAATTTTTTCTACTACTTCAATAACGTGGCTAGAGAAAAATACAATATTGCCCGCGTCCGCGTGCTGGCGCATACATTCTTTAATCTGCCACGAGCTGGTAGGATCAAGCCCTGTCAATGGTTCGTCCAACACCCATACCTTCGGATTATGAATCAACGCGCTGATAACCATACATTTTTGTTTCATACCGTGAGAGTAGCTCTTGATTTCTCTATCAATTGCATGCTCTAACTTAAACATTTTTACATATTTTTCAATACGTTCTTTTTTATCCTCTTCGCTTACCATATAGAGGTCAGCTACATAGTTTATGTACTCTCTACCCGTCAGCTTTTCATACAATGCGTGGTTGTCGGAAACGTAACCCATGTGCAGTTTTGCCTCCAACGGCTGACGTGCGATGTCATAGCCCTCGATTTCGATACTGCCTTCAGTGATGGACTGAATGCCGACAAGGCTCTTAATCGTCGTGGACTTACCCGCACCATTGTGGCCGATAAAGCCAAACACTTCGCCGTCGTGGATTTCCAGGCTCAAATCGTCCACCGATTTCTTATCCGAGCCTGCATAGGTTTTTGAGAAATTTTTGATTTTTACCATATTTACTCCTTCAGGATGCAAGGGTGTATTCAAAGGTCTGCCGTCTAATTCCTTCAGCAGGTTCATTCTATCTACCCGTTGTAATTTCTTGCGATAAGCAAGCTGTCTATGCGCGTCGGATACGTTAAAGATCATGGTGTAGAAACCCCAAATTGCAAACGTTAACGCGATGAATACGATGTAGATTGCGAGTACGTATACAGGATACGCCGTCAACTCTGTACCGAACGCTGAATACGTCCAAATGTGATTGTATTTCAGTCCCTCCGTAAACGGGAATTTATTAATGAAAAAGTCACTGTATAAGAAGAAGTAGTCCGCGCTGTACTTCCCTTCAAATTTCGGGCTGTTTAAATACGAGTTGAAGAAAAATACGAATACGACGTAAATCGTAAATACGATCAAGGACGAGCTCATCAGCTTGAGGCTTGGCCGTTTGAACACGCCGAGCGCAACGCCAAGCAAGGGCAGGAAGAACGCGTACCAGTGATTGTACCAATAGGTCATCGACGTAAGCGAAAGCGCGGAATGGCTCAAGTTCGGTAAAACGATTGCGCAAAATGCGCCAAGCACGTTGATGAAATAGGTGAAGTAATAAATACTCTTAATCTTAAACGCGTACGCCACCAACATCAATACCATCGCCGTGTTGCAAAGGTGCAACGGGAACAACGACGAGCCGGAACGGTGAGGGTGATAGATGAAATACTGGATAAAACCGCTTAACGCAAGCAATACCAAAATAAAATGTCTATCCTCTTCCGATTTGTTGCGTTGGGCAAAGTAAATCGCCACGGGCAGCACAAAGGAAGGATAAATAAACATACGGTGCGTCACCGTGAAATCTTCCGTTATTTCTCCGATTTGTCCAAACAGAAGCTGCGGGAAATAGGTAGGCATAAACGCGATAAGATACAATACGGTGAACAGCCCCATTTTCCCAAGGCGTTTGCCAAGCTTTTCAAAATCGCGGGAAGCAATCAGTTCTATCAACGCGTTTCCGCAAATCATTGCCATTAATGCGATACGCGCCATATGTATCATCGCGCGCCAGTGCGTCAAGTCAAGCGTCCCAAGGTTTCCCTTAATTACAGGGCGAAGCGCCACGATATTCGCAATGATAACGGGAATGGCAAAAATCGCGCAGTAATCTCGAGCCTCTTTTTTAGGAAAGAAGGGAGATACGATCGCTACCGCGACCGTCATTACCGTCAACCACTCTAAAATTGCCACCAAGACGTATCCGCTCTTAGAAAACATCATACCGTTCAAGCCGACCTGATTGCTCATTTCGTTCATCCAGAACATATACGGTATCATCGCAAAAAACAACAACAGGGCGAGGGTCCATTGTATCAGGTTGGACAAAGCCACTTCTTTCTTCCCTATGCGGATATGTTTATCTTTTAATGCGTTGCAGGCAAAATATGTACCAGCGGCACCGCCTACGCAACCCAAGGACAAAATCAATTCGCTCATTTGCACCTTTCCACACCCTGTGGGTGTCTTTTTTCCTTTCTTTAAATTTTACGCCGTTAAGGCGTTATGATAGAGTTTACGTTATCATTTTACTCTAAAAATTTTTTTCCGTCAAGGTTTTGTTTTCGTTTTTTTGTCACGAATGTATATGACATTCGAGAATTTTCCGCTTTTTTTGACATTTTTCGCCATTTTTGACAAAAAAAAGAGAGGGAAACGAAGGGTTTTCGTCTTGCCTCTCTGTTTGGTTGTAGGAATGAATTGACAGCTGCGCTGTCGTGAATTGTTGCAAAGCAACGTGAATTGAAAACTTTGTTTTCGTGAATTGACAACTGCGTTGTCGTTGTGGTAAATATTAGCAATAACGCAACGCAAAGCGTTGCAATTCATTGAGCGTTAGCGAGAATTCACTTTATAACGCCCCTTCAAACTGATCCATGCGGATGATTTTTTCTAGCAAATTCCGTTCGGTGTAGAAGTAGTGATTGGACGCCTCGTAAGCAATGCGTCCGTCTTCACGCATCAAAGACAGTAAGCGTTCTGCATTCTGCTTTTCCGCTTTCACGCAGGCGTTCATTTCCACACGGTCATCCTCGCGTTTCACCTTTGCAAACTTTGTTTGCAGTAAATCCGTCGTAAAATGTGCGTACGCCGCCCTTGCATAACGGACAAGCTCCGCAATTTTTTCCGTTTGGGGAAGCGCTGACAGTAAATTTATGCCCCTTGCCCAACCGCAAAGCATCTTTTCAAGCTGTCCCGTATATACCTCGTACGGATACGGGGAAATCCACGCCTCGTAATCATCATACACGTAGCATACCATCGTAGAGCCTTTCTCTTCAGGGCACAAATCCCAAAGATTTGCTGAACCCAGCGTTTTAGGCGAAAGGTACAAGGCTCCAATGCTAAACGGATACTCACGGAAGGCTTCGCACAAAACACGTACCCCCTCGTGTACGGCGGTTGCATTTTCACCGTAATATTTTTGATACCAACCGTCCAAGTTAAGACCTTCCGTATATGCGCAAGCCAACGCCACCGACGGCGAGGGATATCCACCCTGCGTCCACGTCAAAAACAGGTTTTCTACCCCTTGCCCGTTTAAATTTTCTAAATGCTCGTACACCAAATCAAATACAGGAAGATAAGGAACGGCGGAACACTCCCAACTGTTGCTCGCTTGAATTTTACCGTAAACGGTATGCCCTTCTTTTCTTGCCTTTTGCAGTATCTTTTTCGTCAATTCGCTCGGACCTGGGTTGGATATCGAGTAGTCGATTACCTTACTCTTTATCCCGCCTTTTTCAATATCTAAGTCAAATTCGCTGACACACAGCACGGAAATATCCTTATCGAGCATTTCCACGCCGTTGAAAACTTGCGTTTCCGTCCATCCCATATAAGGCGACCACCCCCAAAGATTGGCAATCATCTCCCCTTTACAGCCGCTGTCTTTCATCGCACGGTAAATGAGGTTATTCACCGTCGAAGCAGTACGCTCGGGGGGAAGATTTTTACAGGTCGGACACTCGGTCCCTGGTACGTAGTGACAATGGGTGGGATTTTCGCTCATTGTAATGGTAAAGATACCCCCTAAATCGGGTGTATTTTTACACAAATCATAGGTTGCTTCATACAGGTATTGCTGTACCTCAGGGTTTTCCATGCAAAGGGTACGGCGTTCCTTCCAGCCAAGGAGCTTTTCGTACTTTTCCTCAACCCCTTCAGGCAAAGAGCGAGGCTCATTGAGGTATAAGTACACCCCTACCCCATATTGTTTACAACGCGCAATCAGCTTGTTGAGGTTTTCACGTCTTTGCTGATAACCTTTGGAAAGGGCAGGCACAAACGGATAATAGGACAACTCCGACAATAAGCCGTGAAGCCAAATTCCATTGACCCCTACCATTTGATATTGCGCAAGTAATTCGTCGGGCAAAGTGTCACTGCCATCCGTCGCAAACACGTCGCTGCAAGGGGAAAGGTATCCATGCACAATGCGTTTTCCCTGCGCCGTTACTGCCTCTGAAGTTTCCATTGTTTTTTTAGGGAAAAATTGAAAGGGTTTTCCTTTTTTATCACAATAAGAGGATACCATGTCCGCAATTACTGCCGTTTTTTCCATTTCTTCCGCCGTCAATGGCGCATAGGAAACGGACGGGCAATCGGGTTTGAAATTTCCCAATTTTATCCCAAAAAAGTCATCCTTTTCCAATATGTAGGAAAGCTTTTCTTCCGTGAAGTCAAGCAACGTCAAAAGCTGAGGATACGGCAACAAATGCCAGTTGTTGCGGATAACGGTAAGATATCCCCTCTTCTCAAAATCGGCAACGAAATGATCGTCGGGCAAACCAAGCCTTTTCGCCTCGATGCAAACGGTTTCCTCGTCGCAACCAAGCGTTTTTGCGATACGCTCCGTACATACGTAACCATAGTTACGGAAAATCACCGTTTGCCAAACGGTTGGCAAGGTAAGGCTTTGCAATTTTACTCTTTTCACCTCGGGAAGCATCATGGTTATACTCCTTTTGATAGCGTTACAGCATCGTTTTTTATTGTATCATACTTTTATCAAAATATCAAGAGCTAATGAAAAAAAACTTAACAACTTTTTTTCTTAAAACACTTTACATTTTGCATTATGCGTAGTATAATGATTATAATGGCGGGATATTTGGATTTGTTGATGTTTCCACCCTATATTTACCAATTTAGGAGTACGATTATGGATAAAAAAGAATTTGCTTTAAAAGAACATGAAAAATGGCAAGGTAAAATTGAGGTCGTTGCGCACGCCCCTATCACGAACTGTGAAGAGCTTGCGGTTGCGTACACCCCCGGCGTTGCTGAACCCTGCTTGAAAATTTCCGAAAATGTGGATTTATCCTACGTTTATACCCGCCGTTCGAACCTTGTTGCCGTTGTCACCGACGGTACGGCTGTTTTGGGCCTTGGCGACATCGGCCCCGAAGCAGGTATGCCCGTTATGGAAGGTAAATGCGCTTTGTTTAAGACGTTTGGCGACGTGGACGCTTTCCCTTTGTGCATCCGTTCGAAAGAAGTTGACGATATTGTAAATACAGTAAAGTTGCTTGCAGGCAGCTTCGGCGGTGTAAACCTTGAAGATATTTCCGCACCCCGTTGTTTTGAAATTGAAAAACGCTTGAAAGAAGTTTGCGACATCCCCATCTTCCACGACGACCAACACGGTACGGCAATCGTTACCTTGGCGGCAATGATTAACGCATTGAAGCTTGTAAACAAGAAAATCGAAGATGTTGAGGTTGTTATCAACGGCGCTGGCGCGGCAGGTGTGGCTATCACCAAGCTTTTGATGAGCAAAGGCTTGAAAAAGGTTATTTTGTGCGACCGCAAGGGCGCAATTTACAAGGGCCGTGACGGTCTTAACGATATTAAGGCGGAAATGGCGGAAATCTCTAACCTTGAAATGAAGAAAGGCGGTTTGGCGGACGTAATCAAAGGCGCGGACGTGTTCGTAGGCGTTTCCGCACCTGGCAGTTTGACCCAAGATATGGTAAAATCCATGGCGAAAGACCCTATTATCTTCGCAATGGCAAACCCTATCCCTGAAATTTTGCCTTGCGAAGCGATTGCGGCAGGCGCAAAGATTGTGGGTACGGGCAGAAGCGACTTCCCCAACCAAATCAACAACGTACTTGCGTTCCCTGGTATTTTCCGCGGCGCTTTGGACGTGCACGCGCGTGATATTAACAACGAAATGAAGATTGCGGCGGCGGAAGCGATTGCTAGCGTAATCCCCGAAAATGAAATCACCCCCGAATACATCATCCCCGATGCATTCAATCCTGCTGTAAAAGAGGCTGTTTCCTCGGCGGTAAAAGAAGCGGCGCGTAAAACGGGCGTTGCGAGATTTTAACATCGACATATCCATGTAAAAATGAAACCGAGCCGAAATTTCGGCTCGGTTTTTTATACAAAAACGGTGGTATGTTATTCAACGCCCCACCGTTTTTTAGTGTTATTTACTTTTGTGGGATAATTGAACTAATGTCTCGACACTCGATTGGGTTTCCCAAAAAATCTTCCGCACTTCTTTCCCCTCTTTATATAAAGGGAAATTAAATTCTATTGATTTTAAGGGCATAACGGAATCACTTTCATTATTAGGATTTATTTGTATTTCCTTAATCAAATATGTGATTAACGTTTTTTGCTCCTTATCGTCCATTATATCATATATTTCTTCAAATGTCATTAGAATTTTATATATATTTTCTAAAGAAATTGATTCCATTTCTATTCCCTGTCTACGAAGTTTTGCGTCTTCAATCAATTCTTCCAACTCCACCATCGTTTCATACAAGCCGTCAAGCCTTAATGACATATCGTGCAACTTCCTTTCTCTGTACTTTGCATCAATCGGCATACAATCCATTTCGTTTTCCAAACGCACCTTATTCATATCAATTTCTTTGAGTTTTAATTCATATTTTTTAATTTCTTCATCAATCTTACTCGTATCGACTTTTACGCCAATTTTGTCTTGGATGGCTTGTGCAAACTGTTCATCACGCACCAAATCTTTGATTGCCTCGACCACATAAGATTCTATATCCGTTTTTCTTAATTTTGCCCGGTAATCGCAAAGATGTCCGCGATCCGCTTTACTGTTTCCACAATAATAGTAATAAACATCGTGATACGAACCGTCCTTGTTTTTCCAAGTTGTCCTATTGCAATACATTAAACCGCCACACTTCGGACAACGAATTAAACCCGTAAGTAAATGTACTCTATCTCTACCGATTCTTGAAACGGGTTTGATGCCCGTTTTCTTTCTTTTTTCTTGGGCTTTTTGCCACATTTCCTCGTCTATTATTGCTTCGTGTTTCCCATCACACAATATGTAATCATCCGCAAAAACTGTACGATATTCATTTCTCGTGCCTTTTACTTTCTCTCGCGTCCTCCGTCCAAACGCTATTTTCCCACAATATACGGGATTATCTAAAATAATTTTAACGAAATGCGCACTCCACCATAATGTTTGTGTTGATTTTCTGGGATTTTTATCGACTCCTTGCAAATTCAAATATTTTGCTATACCCGAATAACCAATATTTTCATATAAGAATTTATGATAAATCGTTTTTATTATTTCCGATTCTTTCTCATCTATTATCAACTTATTGTCCTTTAAGGAATACCCATATGGTGCAGGACCTCCGTTCCATCCACCTTGTCTTGCTTTTTCCTTACGTCCGTTCATCGTTTGTTCAAGGATATTTTCCCTTTCAATTTCCGCAACCGCAGACAATACGGAAATTAAAAGTTTCCCACTTGTCTGCGACGAGTCAATCCCTTCTTCAACACAAATCAATTCCACCCCATAAGACTGTATTAAAGCCAATGAGTTCAAAATGTCTGCCGCATTTCTACCAAAACGGGACAATTTATAAACCAAAACGTAATCAACTTCTAATCCGTTCTCAATATCTGCAAGCATTCTCTTAAAATCAGGTCTTCCCTCAATAGACTTACCCGATTTCCCAGCATCTTCATATTCTCCGACGCATACCATTTCTTCACGTTCGCCAAAACGAATAATTCGATTATTCTGTCCCTCCAAACTAAACCCGTCCACTTGCATTTCGGTACTTACTCTTTTATAAGAAATATACCGTTTACCTTCTCTGTTCATAAAGCATCCTCCGTTTTTTAGTCGTAATTTATTTGTTTAACACTCTATTGCCGTATTTCCTAATAAGCAATGTGAGCGTATCCACGAATCCGTTAAAACATTCCAATTCCTTTTCTTTTTCTTCCTTAGTTCTCTCATTCCCCTCAATCAAATAAACCTGCAAAGATTTCATTTTCCCCCTATCTTGCTTTTCTATTTCTTCGTCTCCTTTTTCGATATTCAAATTAAGAAAAATAGAGAGTCCGTTTCGTTATTTTCAAACAAAACAAACCCTCTATGCTATTCATAGGATTATGCTTTCCCTTTATTCAGTTTTAGTTTATTCTTTCTCGCCTACGCTACGAAAAAGAAAAGGGCTTGCTCGCTTTTTCAAACAAATCAAACCCTCAATGTTATTCATAGAATTATGATTTCAACTATTTAATTGTATTTCCGTTTACCGACAAAAATTTTGAACCTATTTCGGAATAACGTCGGCAAACTTTCGCAAGTCAAATTCCCGTCGTTCAACGTCCTGACTTCTACTCCATTCTCAATTAAATATCTGACTTCTTCCATTGATTCGTCGGGTGGCATTGAAAATGTTTCAAAGTCTTTCAACAATAAACAATCAAACTCTTTATGCTTTGCCATTAACCGCAAATCCCACAAGGTTAGGTTGCCCAATTTACCCGTCTCGGAAAAGATTTTTACTACTTTCCAATCGTTGTTTTTAGCGTAGGACGATAATACATTCATCGCTTGCAACAATTCTTCCCTATCGCCACTTTCCGATCTACATAATAAAACCGCTTTCTTTTGCATAACTCAATCCCCCCTTTCTTAATTCCCCGTTAAGGGACCCCAATTATAGCAAACAAATTTCCATTTGTAAAGCAATCATCCGTTGGTAAACCTTATAGGAAAAAAAATTTTTCAAACCCTAAAAATTACGCTATTTCAACTTCTTCTTCCTCCTCGTCAAGTATTTCAAGTTCCATTTTCCCGCCGTCAGGTTCGTCTAAAACTATCGGGGTTTCCTGCTTACTCAAATCAAGCTCGGCATCAATTTCCGATAACTCGTTTTGCAAACTTTCCAATTCTTCCGCTTGTTCAAAGGGTAAGTCCACGGCGGATTTCGCATCTTCTAACGATTTCTCGCTTTCGGTTATTTCCGTTTCCCTATTCTTGATACGCGATTCCAACTCATCTAACGCATTTTCGATACGGGTAATCGCACCGATACCGCTATCGCCAAGCTGTACGCCGTAAATTCTCTTTGCGCCAACCAAATTCACAACGCCACCTAACGCCGTTCTACGTTGCGGTACAATCTTAAAGCCACGAATAAACCCTATCGTCTTGTCTACGTATTCTTCCGAATTAACCGCTGTTTGTAATATTGCACCTGCTTCCTTTCGTTCTTCATAACGGTTTTTGCCAAGTTGAATTAAATCGTCCTTATGCAAATCGCGTAAGCGTATATCTTCTTTAATATCTTCGATTTCTTCCACCAATTTTTCTATATGCTTTGGTATGTTTTGCACCTTTGCTTGCAAGTAATACCGATTATTGCGATAATCCTTTTCCAAAACGCTTAACTGTCCTAACCGTTGC
>JAFVQP010000105.1 GCA_017504735.1 Clostridia bacterium
CCTTTATTTATTTTGGCGCAGGTTTGATTTTGTTTGTATGGTCAATATTCCTTTCCTATTTCTTCTATAAAAAGATTTTAGCCTATAAGTTTTTCAGATTCGTATTGTACATGCCGGCGATTATTTCGCCCGTTGTATTCGTTGCGCTCTTCAAAAATCTTACCAGCGTAAACGGTGCAATTGCTCTATTCATTAAGAATTTTAATCCAGACTTTAGGATGCCGAACCTGCTAGCCCGTTCCGAGACGGCGACTTGGACAATGGTAGTCTACGTTTTATGGATGGGGTGGACAAAGAATATGCTTTACTTGGGTGGCTCTTTGGCGCGTATTCCTTTGGAAGTATTGGAAAGTGCGCGTTTGGACGGCGTAGGACCTTGGGATGAATTGACAAAGATTCTCGTTCCGTTGTTGTTGCCGACCTTGTCAACGCTTTTATTGTTGGACGTTGTTGGGATTTTGGGCTCCAGCGGTCCCATTCTACTGTTTACAAAAGGTGACTATAATACGACGACCATTTCGTACTGGATGTTTACCTTGGTGTATAACACGGGTAATGACCAATACGTCAAGGCATCCGCAGCAGGTATTTGCTTGACATTGATTATGTTCCCCGTGGTTTATACCATGAGATGGCTGATCGGTAAAATTGATTCGGTAGAATACTAAGGAGGAGGGTTGTGTAATGTTTGGAAGAGAGAAAGAACAAAACATCTTAACGCAACGCGACGGCGCGGAAAAAGTGATTTTCGGCATCGTATTTACGATTATCAGTATACAAATTCTTACCATTTTGATACCATTGGGTTTCATGTTGATGAACTCTTTTAAGGGTCGTATGGAATTCAACGTTACCAACCTTTGGACACCGCCGAAAAAATGGTTGTTCAAAAACTGGGGAGAATCGTTTAAATACTTGGTTGTAGGGGACAGCAAAGCAACGGAAGTTAGCTTTATCGGCATGGTTTGGAACAGCTTGTGGCAAACCTGCGTCCGTGCAACGATTTTGTCTTTGACCCCGATGTTGGTAGGTTATGTGTATGCAAGATACGACTTTTACGGTAAAAAGGCGGTCATGGCAGTACATCTGTTTACGATGACGTTGCCCCTGTTCGGTTCGGGCGGTGCGTACATGAAATTTATCCATGACGTCGGTTTGTTTGACAGTCCGCTGTATTTCATATTGACTTCATGGAACGGCCGTTCGCCCAGCGTATTCATATACTCGGCGGCATTCACAGGTTTATCGCACGCATACAAGGAAGCGGCGGAATTGGACGGGGCAAGCCGTCTGCGCATCTTCTTCTCTATCGAAGCAAGAATGACGGCACCGATTTTCTGGACGTTCTTTATCAATAACACGTTCGGGCTTTGGAACGACTACCTCAACGTTCTCTTGTATCAGCCTAGCTTTACAAACCTTTCCACGGGCTTGTATTTGTTCGGTACGAAATTTGAAAAGAGCGGTAACATGCATACGCCCATCTATTGGTGCGGTTTGATTATCGGGTCTATCCCGCCGTTGGTATTGTTTGGATTCTCATCGGATTTGATATTCAAAAACATGGCGCTTGGCGGCTTGAAAGGTTAATAAAAAAGAAAATATAATTGGAGGAACAATTATGAATAAAAAGATTTCTAAGTTTTTGGCGGTATCTCTTGCGGCGTTGACTGTAGCGCCAATGGCAGCTTGCGGCGGTAAGGAGGACGTGCTTGGCGGCGCGGACACTTTACAGATGTTCGTTTCCGACTTCGGTTACGGTGTGGATTGGGCGTATGCCATGATTGACGCATTCAAGGCGGAATCGTGGGTGCAGACAAAATATCCCCGTCTTGCAATTCCCGAACCTACGGTTAGTACCATTCGCACCAAACCCGTAAGCGATATTGAAAGTACGTACGCGACGCACGATTTGTATTTCTCCTGCGACTACGCGTCCAAGCCTTTGGGTGAAAGCGACGGCGTGCGTTTTTATGCGGATTTGACCGATATGTACAACACCACCATTCCTGGTGAGAGCGTAACGGTTAAAGACAAAATGTATGCGCAATTCGTGGAAGAGGCGGACAGAGATTTGGGTGAAGCTTTCAATGCAATGGACTTCCCTTGGGTAAACGGCAGCTACGGTTTGCTTTACAATAAATACATCGTAGATACCTATCTTGGTAAGGATTACGAAATGCCCGTAACGACTTATGAACTCGTACAAATGGGTAATGAGTTGAAAAAGAACAAGAATAACCCCGAATTGATTATGATTGCAAAGAAACAAACGGGTTGGACGGAAGGTGCATTCCGTGTTATGTGGGGTCAATATGCGGGCGAACAAGGCTACCGTAACTTCATGGAAGGTAAGGTAGACGGTGAATACAGTGTAGAAGTATTCAAGGATACGGCGCGTTTGAGATCGTTAGAAACCATCGAAGAATTGATTTGGTATACACACGGTTACGTAAATACGGACTACGCGGATACGGACTATGCAACTACGCAGGCTCAGTATTTGAATGCAGGCGCATGTTTCATGTTTATGGGTGACTGGTTCGAACTTGAAATGGACGCGTTTATGAACGACCCTGAAAATGCCGATTTCATCAACCCTGACAACGAATTCTACTTCTTAAAGACGCCTGTAAACAGTTCCATCGTAGAAAAGATGGATATTTACACGCATGGCACGAAAGTATACAAGACGCTTTCTGATTCGGAAAAAGCTGCATACAATACGCAGTTGTCTGCAATCGTAAAAGCCGTTGATGAAGGTGAGACCTCGGTAAATGGCGTATCCGACAAGGATTTTGCTATCGTAAAAGAAGCAAGAACTTGTAAATCGACGCTTGGCGGTCACGTTGCATTTGTTCCCGAAAATTCCGATGCAAAAGACTTGGCAAAGGACTTCCTTATGTTCATGGCAAGTGACAAGGGTATCGAAACGTTCATGAAAGCAACGAAGGGTGTTTCGACTGCGTTCAAATATCAGATGGATTATAACTCCGATTTGTTCAAAGGTTTCTCGCCTCTTCAACAGAAACGCATCAAAGATACCAGCGTAGACGATTGGTACGTAGGTAAGGGGTACAGAACCCCCTTAACGCGTTCGGGGGCAATGTCGGACGTTTGTACGGAAAACGGTCAAAAGCAATTGGAAATCGAATTCTGCAGTGAAAGTCCGAAAGACCGTCGTACGGCAGAGCAAATCGCAGCTGCTATCTACAATAAGTGTTCGGCAAACGACAATGCAGTTTGGAAGAATATGCTTTCGTTGGCTGGTATAACTGACTAAGGTTTATATTCCGTTTCGCCTGTAAGAATGTCTTGCAGGCGGGGCGGATATTGTGGTTTTTTATTATTGAATGGAGAAATAACAATAGTGAAGAAGATATTAACAACGGCACTTGCATTTACCTTTTTGTTATCGGCGGCTGCCTGCCAAAATCCTACGGAAGATTCCTCTGCGGTGGTAGAGGACGGAAATGTTAAGATTTGCACGACAAACAGTTTGGAAAAGGTATTACAGCAAGAAACGTACGATTCAGGCGCGTTGCAGCTTGAGATAAAAGCGTTCCAAAACGAACATGAGGCGGCACAGATTATTATGACGCCTGATTATAACGTGCGTTCTTACACGTTGATGCTGAGTGATTTGACTTCTGGAGATCATACGTTGGGCAAGGAAAACTTCGATTTATACCATGAAAAATATATCGAGTTAGAGCGTGACGTTGAAGGGGGTGAAAAGCACTTCTACAACGGATTATCGCCTTATAAAGACGGAGATATGTCCCCCGACGCCTTGTTGCCTATGAATGCGGCAATTGAATACGGCGAAAACGTAATTGCAAAGGGCAACAACCAAGGTATTTACGTTTCGGTAAAAATTCCCAAAGGGCAACCCGCAGGCGTTTACACGGGTAATTTCGCGTTATACGTAGACGGTAAGAAAACGACGATTCCTGTCGAAGTAACCGTTTGGGATTATGAAATTTCCGATGAAACGCATTCGAGAAGTACTTGGGCGGTCATGTTTGACAACAACAAATACGGCGAAGCCAACTTGACGAAATTTATGGAAAAGGCATACGTGGATAACCTGCTGAATTTCCGTTTGAATCCTCAAAACGTGCCCGTGCTTCTCGGTGATGCAACGAACTTTAAGGAGTCGAAAATCGAAGAATGGTTGGATTCGGTTGTGGAATACGCGCAAGATCCCCGTTGTTCCTATATCAATATTCCTACGAACGCGCAGAAAAATGTTACGGTGGACGGTCGGGTATATTCCAGATTGACGAATATGGACTTGTATGCCAAGACGTTGACGGCGGTTGCGAAGCGTTCATTGAAAGAAGATATCAATCTTTTTGAAAAGATGGATATGTGGTTGAACTTCCTCGACGAAAGTGAGCAAAACGGTGACGTTGACAACCTGGAAATGAGTACGTACCTGATGAAAAAACAGCAGGCGGATTTTGCGATCGAGTGGAAAGCTGCGGTAGATGACAATGCGTGGTTTGAGGACGAAGGGTATTCTTACGATAAAGATTTTGCTTACGAAGTCATCGAATCAATGCGCACGTTAAAGCAATTTGTGTCCGACGCGTCGGACGGTGTTACGCGCGACGGTCAGCGTTTTGAAGCGGGTTCGGCAGACCTTGACGTAGGGAAACCTCACGAAGACAGGGACGCATACTTTAATCATCCCGTTTCATACATGACGCGCGCGCAAGAATTTGACTATTCTTACAGCAGAGAATTCTTTGACGATTATGAAGCATGGTATAACGAATATTATCAAACGGATGACGCGGAACAATGGTTGTATACTGGTTGTTATCCCCATTATCCTTACGTAAACGTGTTGTTGGATAGCGATTTGATGATGCAGCGTGCAACGGGTTGGATGATGCAACAATACGATATCAGCGGTATGCAGATGTGGTACAGTAATATGTATCAAGACATGACGGGTTACAATACGGGTATGAAGCCCATTTCCGACCCGTATGCAAACGCAAGCCGTTTCCCTGAAACGAACGGCGACGGCTTTACCACCTATCCCGGTATGCCGTACGGCATTATCGGTCCTATCAATACGATGCGTATCCACAGTCTTCGTGATAGCATGGAAGATTACGAAGTATTATATTTGTTGGAGCAGGAATATAAGAAAGTTATTACCGACGCAGGGTTAGAATACAGCCGTAACGATTTCGAAAAGATGGTGGAATACATCAACGAAAGTTTCTTCGAGCACGGCAGAATCAAAGCCTACGAGGATATGAACGAAACTTTCCTTTCGGCAAGAGAAGCACTCGTTGTGTTATTGGATATGGTTACAAAGACGGGTACGGTGATTACCGATTATGAAAAGCTTGCGGAAAAAGCAGTGTTGACTTTACTGTCCACAAAAAATGCAGACGTGACCTTGAACAGCAATGCACTGTCCATGCAGCAAGAAGAGGGCTATCAGGTTGGAAAGGCAGAGTTCAGCGTTACGGAGCTGAAGACGTCCAAACTGCAGGTAAAGACGGATTCCGCTACGGTGAACGTAGGCGTATCGTTTGGTTACTACAATGAAAACGTAGGTGTGGAAACGGTAAAAAAACTCCTTTCAGCAAGCGTAAACGACAGCGGTGCTGCGGTGGTAGACGGCGTGTATCGCTATACGTTAGCAGTTGCGGAAACGGAAGCGGAAAAACGTTACGTGGATTTGGATTTAAGTGCGTATAAAATCAATCACTTGTACGGCGAGCTTTGGTTGACGATGTACAATTACGGCACGGAAGACGTGAAATTTAATCTGTACGCTTCGCATTCGGACAATACGAAATTTAAAGAATTTACCAGCCGTTACGGTATTCACGGCGATAAGATTACGTCGATTACCCTGAAACCTGGTGAAAATCTTGTCAAGATTCCTACCTTTATCTTGCTGTGGAATATGCAAAAACAAAGAATACACGGCAGATACGACACGCTTATGACGCTGCGCTTTGAAACGACGTCGGGCGCAGAGGCTGCACTTGGCTTTGGGCAGATTACGATAGAGAGGTAAGCTATGAAAAAATGGAATAAAATTTTAAGCTTGCTTTTGACGGTAACGGCGACCTTCTCTTTGTTTGGCTGCGGTTCGAAAGACTTGACCGAGGAAGAAAAAGCACAGCTGGAAAAAATCGAACAAATCAAAAATAACATCGGTAAATTAACGCCGACGCTTGTCAACGATTTTGAATTGCCCAAGGATTTCTACGTATTGCAAGGCGCTGATCAGTCGGGCGTTTACGTAGGTAAGGAAAGGGCACATTCTGGGAAACAAAGCGCAAAGATTTGGATGCAATCCGAAGACAATCCCTGGTCGGGAAATGCGGCCTTTATTATGCCCTTAAAAACGGGTTGGAGAGGCGATTTATCGGACGTTTCTTTGGTGAAATCCATCAGCTTTTGGGTGTATAACGAGCAAGACGAAGAACGTACTGTTACCTGTAAAATGGAACTTCCCAACGGTGCGTCCGTCAAATTCAGTGAAGACGTCCCTGGAAAGGTTTGGACGCAAATTGTTTATGATTTGAAACGCGAACAAATCCCTTCGCCTCGCTGTGAAAACATTATTTTCTCCTTTGAAGGCAACACGGGACACGAATCGATTTACTATCTCGACGACGTGGTATTTTACAAGTCCACGCAAGGCGTACAACAGCAAACCGTAGCCTTGCAACAAGATGAAGTATTGTTCTTCGACAACGCAACGCAGGTACGTAATATCGCCTCGCACGGCGGTGGCGGCAGCAGTGCTTTGGTTGCGGCCGTTGAACAGTCGTCATTTACGGCAACGGGGCGCGGTTCTTCGATGTTGATTACGGCACCCGGCGGTACGGAGCATTGGAGTAAGAGTCAGCATTGGCCTGCGGTACAACTTTACAACGTATCGTACACGCCTTGGAAGCTGTACGATATGAACGACGAACTTTGCTTTGATTATTACGTTCCCGAAGAGGGCGGATTTAGAGAGCTTTGGTTCCACGTATACGGTTCGGGTATACAAATTTACAACAAGCCCATGACCCTGACAAGGGGGAAATGGACAACGTTTTCGGTAACGGTAAAACAGATTTGCGGTGGCCGTGAAAAGGCGGGTTCATTTGACGCAATCAACCAATTGGCATTCTGTTGGGGTGAATTGGACGCGCCGAACGAAACGTTCCAAATTTATGTGGATAACATCCGAATGAAGGTCAATAAAGGAGAATAACGGAAGCGATGATGAAGTATTTTTCTAAAATAAAAAAGACGGTTGTCGGTATGCTTATCGCAATGTGTTTTCTCTTGATTGGCGCGGGACTTTCCGCATGCGGAGACAATGGTTCGAAGAAGAATGCTGTACCGACACTGATCGGTTTTGAAGTCGGGGAAACGATTACCGTGGATCAGTACGGCTTGGTTTGGCCTGAAAACGTACACGTTACGGATACGGAAGGCACAATGTATGACGTTGTCGTTACGGTGCGTGATTCCAACGGTAATATTATTCCTACCGATGAAGGGAATAAATTTAACGCCTATGATGCGAAAGGTTATACGATTACGTACAGCATTGATACTTGGGAGTTCAGTGTTGCCAAGACTGTGCAAGTCATTGTAAAAAGCTTGACGGAAGATTTGGATTTTGAGATAGACTGTGATACTTTGGTTTCCGTAGGCGATACGGTTACCGTAGGGGTTGACGGTAATATCTCCAACGCGCAATACGTTTTATCCGTTGTGAATAAGGAAACGGGCGCGGCTTGCGAAACGGATGGCTTGACCTTTAAGGCAACCGAAATCGGCGTATATACCTTGCAGGTAAGCGTTCAAGCGGACGAAGGTTCAGCAACGAAAGAAATGGAATTGTACGCGCGCAAAGCTTTACAGGAAGGCGAAGTGGAGGTTTTCGAGGAAGATTGGCGTTCGGTAAGAGCGTTCAGCCCGAAATACGTTGCCGAAGAGGGTACGTGGTCGGTTGCAACAACCGAAGAAACGGGCATCAAAGATATCGACGGTAACGACGGTACGTATGCCGTATTGGAAACGGATGCGGAATATACGCATATCTATTTTAACATTCGCGAAAGCCGTGCATATTACCGTAATTTGGCAATGCAGGGATACACGCACGTTCGTTTCAGAGTATACGTTGATTCTCCTACGGGTAGAGGTAAGCTGTTTAACTGGGAACACGATTCTACAAACTCTTGGAGAACGAGTCTTGGCAATGCGCCTGCAGGGGAGTGGAAGGAATTTTACATTCCTTTAGCGACGGGCGTTGCAGGGAGTTCGGACAAGAAACCTGGTTTTATCGAATCGTACGATTATTATCAAGGCACTTGGATTTTACTGCTTGACAACTCTACGGGCGCATGGAATACAAACGGCAGAGAAGTGGATGAAGAGGGCAAGCCTTTGAAGTTCAAGATTTACTTCGATGATATTTTCGCGGTACGCAGAACGTATGAAACGACGCTCAACACGACGGTAGATAAAGACGTTTACGATTTGTCTTCCATGTTGGATTGCGCGTGGGGTACGGACATAGAGGATTATACGTACAGCATCACCAAGTATACGGAATACGGTACGAATAAAAAACAACTTGTCAGCGATGCAACGTTGACGTCGAACGACGTGAATTTAAGCGAACTGACGGGCAACGACGGGGCTTACGGCAGTTATGAAATTTCTTATTTCATCAAAAATACCGATACTGAAATTCCTTACCGTAAGATTTGGCTGAACGTTTTCGATTCTGATTTGGAACAGTACGGATATGCGGCAAGAGGCATGATTTGGAGATACCAAGACGCCACTGCAAGTGTGCGGGCAAATGCCGACGGTTCGTTGGTCTATACCACGGCAGGATCTTGGGGCGCAGGTTTACAAATTGCCCCTGCCTATGATTTGTCCTATTATAAAGCATTGCAACAAAACGGTTACAAGTCGTTGACGTTTGATATGAAACTGGACGTGAACTATTGTGAAGGCGTTTCAGAAGCCATAAAGGCGACGACATTTAAGGTAACGTCTTTTAGCGGTGCTGGGATTGAGTATCAAAGCGGTGAAACGCACACCGTCACGGTCAGCTTGGCGAATATTATCACCTACTACAAAGAATTGCAAAACGTGGCTTTGGGTACGAATACTGATACCGATTGGTTCGGTAAATACGTCTTATTCTATCTGTCCTATAACGATCAGGAATACAGCCCTAATAACCACGAAAATCTCACGTTTACCCTCGGTAATTTCCAGATGGTAAAGTAAGGGAAAGGAGGTAAACTATGAAGAAAATATGTTCGATGATGCTTGGCTTTTTGATGGCGGTTTCGACGATTTTTGTGAGCGGGTGTAATAATGCGCAGGACAATATAGACGGTCCTTACGATATTACAATTAACGCAACCGAAGGCGGACGTGTTACCGTGCCTATCGACCAAGTGAATTTTGGCGAAAACATTTCTATCTCCGTAAAACCCAGCCAAGGCTATCGCGTGAAGGAATTCAAAATCAACGGTGAAAAAATTTCGATTGTGGGAGATACTTACACGGAATACTGCATCACCGAAGATTTGCTTATCGAGGTTGTATTTGATTCAAAGTATACAACGGTGCAATTCGATACGGCGGGCAGAGATTTTTTGAAAGAGAAAAAATTTACTATTGGTTCTTGGTATAGCTCTTTACCCGAAGCTACGTCGGAAAATCCCGACGACTTGTTCATGGGTTGGTATACCGAACCGAACGGGAAAGGGGATTACGTAGTAAACTCCACCCGCGTGCCCGAAGAAGCGCATACGCTTTACGCTTATTTTGTCAGCAAATATATGATTGACGGCTCCACGCTCAATCAGAAATTGTATGAAGAATATGCCTTGGCGGTGACTTATTTTAATGAAGACGCTACGGCATTGGGCGTTTCCTACCATACCGCGGAAGAGTGTTATTATCCCGTGGTTCAATATGTGAAAGGGCACGTAGAGTCCTTTGACGGCTTGGAAGATATCGACGAAGTGGCTTGTAAAAAGACGTCTACGAAGTTGGATTGGAAGAATGCCGCAGTGTTAGAGGACTTGGAACCTGAAACGGAATATTCTGTAAGAATCGGCGACCGAGGCTCTAGACTCTACGGTGGGATTTACCATTTCACAACCAATGCGGAATATAAGACGGATGCAAAGTTCCTCTTTATGGCAAACAGCAAGCAAACCAAGTCAGGTTTCGACGACGGGAATACTGCGTTTGCCAAGACGTTGGACGTTGCGACGGATTTCTTTACCGCAGAAGATATGGATTTCTTGGTGCACGGCGGTGACTATACGTCTGCAGGTATGATGCCGGAATATTGGGCAGGTATGTTTGATGGGTACAAAGATTATGCCTTTGATATGCCGATGGTGCCCGTGGCAGGCGATATGGAATATTATAGCAATACCCACAAAACGAACAGCGTTTTTGATAATATGTTCCATATCGACGCGCCCTCGCAAACGAGTACGCACGGTTTGTATTATTCCTTTAATTTAGGACCCGTTCACGTCAGCGTCTTGAACTCCAACGATTGCATTGACAAACATCAAAAAGATGAAAACAATGCAGGCGGTTTGATTACGGGTACGGGCAGTCTTGTCGATCAGCAACTGAATTGGCTGAAAGGCGACCTTGAAAATACTATGTATATGAATTATGACGTAAAATGGTACGTTGTTGTGATGCATGAAAGCTTGATGTTGCCCGCATACGCAGGTGCAGATGAAACTTCTTTGAAATCCAACCACGCTATGTCTTTACGTGAACAGCTTATGCAGGTATTGACGGAATATAAAGTGGACCTTGTGCTCAGTGCGCAGGACGGTGAATCCTTTACCACCAATCCTTTGACATATGACAGTGAGGGTGAAATTGCGATTCAGCCGATCGCGGGACAAAAGGCAGGCGAAACCGTTTCCGAAAAGTGGCTCAAAACGGTCAATACAAACGGCGCGGTTTTGAATTATAACGGATTTAACGTTTTGTCTTTCAACGGATATCAATCGGGTGAAATGGGTATGGTATTTCATCAAGTCGGGGCAATTGGTCTTGGTAAAACCGCACATTTCCAATACTCGGAAATGGCAAGCAATCTTGCTCGTTACAACGGTATTTACAATCACTTGGTTTCGGGTATTCAAAACGGTCAAGAGCTTTCGATGTTCTCCAGTATCGAATTGGATGAAACCACGTTGACTTTGCGCACCTTTGGTGTATCGATGGATGGGCAATACAGTTCATTGGATACACTTCCGTACTTTGGCGGTATCCAGTTAAAAAAGTAATATAGTAAGGTAGTAAGGTGAACCGAATATGAATTTTGATATCTTTGCGAAAAAATGCAGGGCATTGATTCCTGAGGGAATTACTTTATTAGAACACGATGGGGCTTTGCCTTTTCACGATGGTGAAAAGGTCGCGCTCTTCGGACGCGGTCAGTATGAATATTTAAAAAGCGGTTCGGGTTCCGGCGGTTCGGTAAAATGCGCTTACGTCACCAATATCATCGATGAACTTCGCAAACGCGTTGCGGTCGATCAAGCCGTGGACGAGTCCGTGCGCGAATTTATCGCTGAAAATCCTTGGGATCAAGGGAACGGCTGGTATGTTCCGCCCTATCAAAAATCGCCTATTTTAGAGGACGGTTTTGTGCATGCGGCGGCGGAACGTAACGAAAAGGCATTGTATGTACTGAGCCGAGCTTACGGCGAAGAATTTGACAGTAAAGAGGAAAAGGGCTACTGGTACTTAACGGACGAAGAAGAACAGAATATCAAGGTGCTTTCCAAGCATTTCAAGCACTTGATTGTTCTTATCAATAGCGGCAACCTTATGGATATGTCGTGGGTGAAAAAGTACAACGTCGGTACGGTGGCGTATATTTGGCAAGGCGGTCAAGAGGGCGGTATCGGTACGGTGGATGCGCTTATGGGCGACGTGCCGCCCAGCGGACGTTTGGCGGATACAATCGCAGAAAAACTCTCCGATTATCCTTGCGCCGATTGCTTTGGCGACGGGGAAGAAAACGTACATAAAGAAGATATTTACGTTGGGTATCGTTATTTTGAAACGTTTGCGAAGGATAAAGTGCTGTATCCTTTCGGCTATGGGTTGAATTATACAAAGTTCAAGCAAAGCATTGTTTCGGCAGAAAAAATAGAGGACGAAATCAAACTTTCCGTACGTGTGAAAAACGTAGGCGGGTATAACGGTAAAGAGGTCGTACAGGTTTACGGCTCTGCGCCGCAGGGTAAGCTTGGAAAACCTGCAAGAGCCTTGATTGCATTCCAAAAGACAAAAATGCTTGCGCCGAATGAAGAACAAACGATTGACTTTACAATCAACGTCAGCGGCTTTGCGTCGTATGACGATTGCGGTAAGAGCGGTTACGTGTACGCATGGGTGTTGGAAGAGGGCGAGTACGGCATTTACGTAGGTGAAAACGTGCGCGCGGCGAAACTTGTGTTCAGCTTTGACGAAGAAACAACCCGTGTCGTAAAACAATGCGTGCAGGCACTTGCTCCCACCAAAGCGTTTGAAAGAATGACGGCGAACGGTGAAAAGGTTGTTTGGGAACAAGCCCCGACGGCAAAATACGACGTTTGCGAACGCATCAAAGAGAATCTGCCCAAAGCCATTGAAATCATGGGTGATAAGGGAATTACTTTACAGGATGTTGCAGGTGGAAAAAATACCTTGGATGAGTTCGTGGCGCAGTTTGACGAAACCGCATTGATGGAGCTTGTCCGAGGCGAGGGTATGTCCAGCCCGAAAGCACCGTTGCCTGGTACGGGCAGTTGCTTAGGCGGTACTACGACGAAATGGCAGGAAAAAGGGGTGCCCGTTGTAACGACTTGCGACGGCCCTTGCGGGGTTCGTTTGGGAAAAGAATTTAGGGCGACGTGTATTCCCACGGGCTCGTTCTTGGCGGCGACGTGGATTCCCGAAAGTATGGACGAGGTATTTGACGAATTTGCCGACGAAGCGAAAGACTACGATTTGGATATTGTCCTCGGCTGCGGTATGAATATCCACAGAACACCCATGTGCGGGAGAAATTTCGAATATTTCTCGGAAGACCCGTATTTGGCAGGTAAGCTCGCGGAAAAAGTTTCCGAACGCTTTACAAAGAAAGATATCTACTGTACACTGAAACATTTTGCGGTAAACTCGCAAGAACATATGCGTTATTTTGAGAGTGAAGTATTAAGCGAGCGCGCTTTGCGGGAAATCTACTTAAAGCCGTTTGAGATTGCCGTAAAGAGCGGTTACGTGCAGGCGATTATGACTTCGTACAACCGCGTCAACGGAATTTCGACGGGTGGTAATTATGATTTGACCACCACGATATTGCGTGAAGATTGGGGTTACGACGGATTTGTGATGACGGACTGGTGGACGCGTGTGGACAGCCGTATCGACGGTTCGTTTGAAAAGAATAATTTGGCGGACATGGTCAAGGCGCAAAACGATATTTACATGGTTGTGCCCGATGCGGAAAGTTTTGCGGACGATATGGCGCAAGCGTATGAAAGCGGTTACTTGACCTTAGGCGAATTGCAAAGAAGCGCGAAAAATCTTTTGCGTTTTGTGATGAAGTCCTATTCTTTCAAAATTGGGAGAAAGACGAAGTTGTATAATTTGGAAGCCGCAAATGAACTCATCTTTGAGGGGAATTTGAAAAAATTCGGCGACGGCTTAGAAATCTTCGTTCCCAAAGCGGCTTGGTATTGTGCGGAATTGCAATATACCTTGAATATTGGGGAGTTAGAGCAAAAGACGCTTAAAATCTACGTAAACGATCCCGTTCCGCATTCTGTAATCTGCCATGGGACGAAGGGACAGGTGGAAAAAATCCGTTGCAGGCTGTATTTTACCGAACATTCTTGGTTGTGGCTGGATGCCGACGGCACGGATGCAAACGACTGGGCTGGGGTTGATATGTCGATGCGTATCAAGATTTATAAATTAGAAGAATAAAAAACGATAAGGAGAAATAAACAATGAGCAAGAAAAAATTTATCACTTTAATGATGTGTCTTGCAATAGCGGGCGCAAGCATGGGTGTGATGTCTGCTTGCGGTGGCGATTCTGCCTCTGAATCGATTGCCTCCATAGAGAGTAATTCCAATGCAGATTCCGCCTCGGATGAAACGCCTAGTGTGCTTGAATTCAAGGTAACTTTCAACAGTCTCGGCGGTTCGGATGTAAAGGCACAGCTTGTTAAAAACGGCGCGAAAGCAACAAAGCCCGAAGACCCTACGCGCGAGGATTACACCTTTGTGGAATGGCAGTTGAATGGGAATACGTATGATTTCAGCACTCGCGTTACGGGAGACATCACGTTAACGGCAAAATGGGAAAAGAAGGCTCCTGCAAAATTCACCGTGTCTTTTGTTGTTGAGGGTGAAACTGAACCTTTCCATACGGCAGAGGTTGAAACGGGCAAAAAGGTAATGGCACCTGCAGATGAACCGATGCGCGAAGGCTACGTCTTCGACGGTTGGACGTTAAACGGTGCTGATTATGATTTCGAAACGCCAGTAACAGAGGCGTTGACTTTGACTGCAAAATGGATTAACCTTTGGATGGTAACGTTTGACGTTGGCGAAGGTACGGCGGTTGAGGCTGTAGAAGTGAAAGACGGTGATAAATTAGCCATTCCGGAAACGATTCCTACCCGCGAGAATTAC
>JAFVQP010000106.1 GCA_017504735.1 Clostridia bacterium
TATAACTTAAATGGTTATTTCTCATATCTAGTATAACAGATATTTTGAATTCTGGCGAGTAGTTTTTGTTCTTTGTTCCTTTCTTTCTCATAAAAAAATATACACCTCCAAAAGTTTGTCTAACTTTTGGGGTGCATATCACTTCGGGTGATTTTTACTTTTAAATAAACGGTTTTTCGATGAGCTGTAAGTTTAGCTCTTTCACCATTTGCATGGCGGTTTCCACCGACGGTTTATGGTGAAATTCCTTCGGGGAATGTGCATCTACACCAAATACGATTTGATTGCCGACTTTACCTGCAATTTCAAACAGTCTTCTATCGGGATAGTGACGGTTGGTGCGCAAGCCCAAGAGGTTGATTTCTAAGGGAATATTCAAGGCTTTCGCGGCTTCGCAAAGGCGTTTATACTCTTCCTCGTACACCTCTTTCCCGTAGCGGTAGCCTGCCAAATCGGGGTGCGCCAAATAGGCAAAATGCCCCGTCTTTAAACCCTCGATGATTTGCGCAATATATTCGCGGAAAATGTTTTCGTCCGTATTGTGCGGAATGTAAGGGGTGTTGATTTCATTACCGCCGAAATGTTGACCCATGATCAGGTAGTCGGGTTTTACTTGGGTTAAAAACTCCATTTCACTTGCGTGGTATTTGGGGTAATACTCCAGCTCAAACCCAAGCAAAAGGCGGATATCCTTTTCGTATTCCTTTTGCAGGGCGCGTACGCTGTCTGCGTATTCAAACAGCTCGTCCGTGCGCATACGGAAGGCGGAATAATAGTCGGTATTCGGGAAAAGGTAGGGGGCATGGTCGGAAAAACCAAGCGTTTTTATCCCTGCTTGGATGGCAGCTTCGACGTATTCACGGTCGGTGCCGTCCGCGTGATTGCACCTTGCGGTGTGCGTGTGGTAATTATACGGTAACATCTTATAACACCTTTGACAAGAAGTCTTTTAATCGTTCATCTTTAGGATTTGCAAAGAATTCTTGGGGGGTATTTTCTTCCTTGATAACTCCCTCATTCATGAAGATAACGCGGTTTGCAACCTCTTTCGCAAAGCCCATTTCGTGCGTAACCACGACCATGGTCATGCCGAGTTTTGCAAGGTCAGTCATAACCTTCAATACTTCGCCAACCATTTCAGGGTCGAGTGCCGAGGTAGGTTCGTCAAAGAGCATTACGTCGGGGTTCATTGCAAGCGCGCGGACGATAGCAATACGTTGCTTTTGACCGCCTGAAAGGGTGGAAGGGTAAACGTTTGCTTTATCTTCCAAGCCAACCAATGCCAGCAATTCCAACGCTTTTGCCTTGGCTTCTTCTTTGATTTGCGCTTTCGTCTTTTCGATGGGAAGAAGGTCTGCTTTCTCCTTACGGAAGACGTTGCCTATCGTGGTGAAGAAGTTTTTCCATTTCACCTTACGAAGGTTGGCAAACCCGATGGTTACGGGGGCAAGGGTGATGTTTTGTAAAACCGTTTTGTTGTTGAAAAGGTTGAATTGTTGGAAAACCATACCGATGTGTTGACGGTGTTTGTTGATATCAACGCTGAAGTCGGCAATGTCTTCGCCACGGAAGAAAATGGAACCGCCCGTAGGGTCTTCCATACAGTTCAAGCAACGAAGGAAGGTGGATTTACCGCAACCCGAAGGCCCGATAATTGCCACAACGTCCCCTTGATGGATTTCAATATTGATATCCTTGAGAACTTCGTTGTCACCGAATTTTTTGTTCAAATGCTCGATTTTGAGGATGGTTTTTTCTGTGTTATTATCTGCCATCTCCGTTGTGGTTATTGCAATTTTTTCGTCTATAGTCATATTAGCCACCTCTTACGCTGCCTTTTTACTCTTCGCCGGGGAGGATTTATCGCTCTTTGCAAGCGCTTTTTCCATCAAGCGAACGAGTAAGGTAATCAACAATACCAGTACGATGTAAATTGCCGCCATTACGAGGTAGGGGACCATTTTTTCGTAGTTTTTACTGCCGATTGCGGTGAGTGCCGTGTATAAGTCGTACACGGTAATGAAACTCAACACGGAAGTTTCCTTGATAAGGGTAATAAATTCGTTGCCAAGTGTGGGCAGGATATTTTTGATGGCTTGCGGAATTACGATTTTTATCATCGTAACACCGTAGCTCAAGCCCACAGCTCTGCCTGCTTCCATTTGTCCTTTATCCACGGAGTTGATGCCGCCACGCATAATTTCAGAAACGTATGCGCCGCTGTTCATGCCAAATACAATAATACCGACGGTGAGGGATTCTACGTTTTTAACGCCCAAAGAGGGGAGGAGTACGTAGTAAGCAAGCAAGAGTTGTACCGCCATCGGGGTGCCACGGAAAAGTGCGACGTATATCGAACAGATTTTATCCAAAAAACGAATGGAACGGCGGTATTTCGGTGCAACCTTGACTACAGCGATAAGCGTACCGAGGATGATACCGATGATCAAACCAAATACGGCAACTTGCACTGTATTAAATAGCCCCTTTACAAGAAGCTCTTGGAAATATTCACTCTCCATTGTCTTGAAGAATTTTTCCCATTTTGTAGCCCAATCCATAATATTCTCCTATTTTATTGTGAGTTTTATTACGCAAAATTTCCCGCAGTAGCCCTGCGGGAAATTTATACAAATCGTTTTCTTAAATGCGATTAGTTGTTAGCAGCTTTTACAAGTGCGTTTGCGGGAGCTTCGTCTACAACTACTGCGTAGATGTTGCCGTTGATAAGGTCGGTAACTGCATCTTGTGCGGTTGCGTAGCCTTTGCCTTCAATGTTTGCAAAACCAGCATAGCCCCAATCTTCATCACCGTTTACGTACATACCGCCCGTCGTACCGATTTGGTAACCAATCTTCTTGCCGTTAAGGGCTGCCAAAACAGCTTCTACTTCTTCAACAGTCTTGCAGTTGTCGAAATCGGTGCAATCTGCAGCAACGATCAATTTCGGAGATGCTTCGTAGTATTCCTGGGTGAAACCATAGAGGGCTTTTATGTCTTCGCTTGCCGTAATACCAGCCATACCGATGTCAGCGTAGCCTGCTTCTACCTGTGTGAAGATGTCGTCGAAACCGATGTTTTTGATGACAAGGTCAAGGTCTTTTGCTTCTGCGTAAGCTGCTGCGATTTCGATATCCAAACCGTAGATTTTACCATCATCGCCAAGATATTCGAAAGGTTCGAAGGGGCAGTTGGTAACAACTACGAAGTTGCCGTCCGTATTTGCAACGTCCGTCGTGGTTACGTCGTAGCCAACTTTCGTGCCTTCGCCTTCAAAGTATTTAGCAACGAGTGCATCAAACTTGCCTTCCGATTTGAACGTCGTGAAGAATGCGTTGAAGTCGTCAACAAGTGCCGTGTTCGTTTTCTTCGTAACGAATGCGTATTCTTCTTCGGTAAGTTTTACTTCAATCGATTTTACCAAATCTTTTGCTTCGTCGCCGCTGTCTTTATTGAAGAGGTTGCAAGATGCCATACCAAGTGCGCCGAATGCCGTAACAGTTGCCAAAAGTGCCGTCGTGATTTTTTTGAGTTTCATAATTCATTTTCTCCTTAAAATGTTGTCAAGTTATTGTATATGCAATTTTACGCCTATTTTTGCATAATGTCAACTGTTTTTTATATGTTTTTTAAATTTTTTTTGAATATTTTTAATATTTTTATGCATAAATGTATAAAATTATTGCATATAATGTATAAATTTATTTTCATGGTAAAAAGGTGCGAGGAAACAAAAGCCCTTGCATTTTTTTTGAAAGTGTGTTATAATCGTTGCAATGGAAGAAGGCAGGTAAAAAACGTTGAATAACGAATATTTTTCATTTGAAGTAATTAAGACCGACCCTGAGACGGGCGCGCGTGCAGGTATCTTGCACACGCCGCATGGGGATATTGAAACTCCCGTGTATATGCCCGTAGGTACGCAGGCGACGGTGAAAGGGGTATTCCCTCGCGATTTGAAAGAGGCGGGTTCGCAAATCATTTTGTCGAATACTTACCACTTATATATGCGCCCGGGCGACGATATCGTAAAAAAGGCGGGCGGTTTGCACAAGTTTATGAACTGGGACAAGCCTATCTTGACGGATAGCGGCGGCTTCCAGGTATTTTCACTGGGGAAATTAAACAAAATCACCGATGCGGGGGTGGAATTTTCATCCAACATCGACGGAAGTAAGCATTTCTTCACGCCCGAAAAGGCAATGCAGGTAGAACAAAACCTCGGCGCGGACATTATTATGGCGTTTGACGAGTGTAGCGAGTACGGGTATAACCATGCGCAGGCGGAAGCGGCGATGAAGCGTACCGCAGCGTGGTTGGAACGGTGTTATAAATTCCACGACAAGCCTGAACAGGCGTTGTTTCCGATTGTGCAGGGGAATATGTACAAGGATTTGCGTGGGGAGAGCTTGCGCCGTACGTTGCCTTTCGTGAAACACGGTATTGCCATCGGCGGTTTGTCGGTAGGGGAACCGAAACCGATTATGTACGAGCTGTTGGACTATTTACAGCCCTTGTTGCCTACGGACGTGCCTCGTTATTTGATGGGGGTAGGTTCGCCTGACTGCTTGATTGAAGGTACTTTGCGCGGTGTGGATATGTTTGACTGCGTTTTGGCGACGAGAATTGCGCGTAACGGTACGGCAATGACCAGCCGCGGCAGGGTAGTTGTGCGCAATGGGAAGTACAAGGAAGACTTTACGCCATTGGACGAAGAATGTGATTGCTATTGCTGTAAAAATTACACGAAGGCGTACCTTCGTCACTTGATTAATACAGGTGAAATGTATGGGGCGATGTTGCTTAGCTTGCATAACATTACCTTCTTGCATAAGTTGATGAAGGGGTTGAGAAATGCAATTCTTGGCGGATACGTGAAGGAGTTTGTGCAGGATTTCTACGCGAAATACGGTGGCTCTGGCAAATGGTGAAACCTGACGTTTCACGCAGTCGGGTGTCTTAGCGTTGGGGTTTATAGTTAGCTTTGTGCATTCACTAAGTGATATACGAGGGAAACTGTAAAAACGAGAGATAACACTCGTTGCAAGGTCAAGCGGAACGCTTGTCGTGCATTCACCAAGATGTTATAGACAAATAGGGGCTATTTTAGCAATCCAACGTGCGCATACGCGTATATAATAAGGAAGGGGATAGCTCTTCCTTATTTTCTTAAATCGTAAAATTTAAAAAATATTTTCAAAAAGTACTTGACAAGATTCATTTTGTATGATATCATTTTGATATCAATGAAAAATAATAGGAGAAGGTTATGCTGAAAATTGAAAGTATGACGAAAAATTATGGGGATAAAAAGGCAGTGGATAACCTCAACCTGCATATTAAGCCGGGGGAATTGTACGGGTTTATCGGACACAACGGCGCAGGGAAAACCACAACCTTAAAGGCTTGTTGCGGTATTCTTGGTTTTGAGGAAGGTGAAATCTTCATCGACGGCATATCCGTGCGTAAAAATCCTTTGGATTGTAAGTCGAAAATTGCCTACATTCCCGATAATCCCGATTTGTACGGCTATATGAGCGGTATTCAATATTTAAACTTTATCGGCGACGTCTTTAAGGTGGCGGCGGACGTGCGTGAATTGCGTATCCGTAAATATGCCGAGGATTTTGAGTTGACTTCCGCTTTGGCGCAACCCATTTCTACCTATTCCCACGGTATGAAGCAAAAGCTTGCGGTGATTGCGGCGCTTTTACACGAACCGAAATTGATGATTATGGACGAACCGTTTGTGGGGTTAGACCCGAAAGCGGCGCATACCTTAAAGCAGTTGATGCGTGAACTTTGCGCGCGCGGCGGTGCAATTTTCTTTTCCACTCACGTGTTAGAAGTGGCGGAAAAGCTGTGCGACAAGGTTGCCATCATTAAGGACGGGAAATTGGTAAAAGAGGGTACCATGGATGAGGTGAAAGGGGATTCTAGCCTCGAAAACGTATTCTTGGAGTTGGTGTAAATCGAGGTGGCTATGATCAAGGTTTTATTAAAAAAGCAATGGCTTGCCATGACGGCCTTTTTGATGCAAGGTAAAAATGGGAAACGCCGTTCCAATAAAGCATTGTTTGGGTTTGCCATCTTGCTGTTATATGGTTTTGGCGCAATGGGCGCAATGTTTTGGATGTTGGCAGATATGCTGTGTGAACCGCTTACGTCAGCGGGATTGTCCTGGGTGTATTTCTCCTTTATGGGGGTAATGGCAACCGCTTTAGGGATAATCGGCGGGATTTTTGCTTCAAAAACGACGTTGTATGAGGCGAAGGATAACGATTTACTCTTTTCTTTACCGATTCCTGCTTGGACGGTATTGTTTAGCCGTATGTTTGCGTTGTACTTTATCACTTTTGTCTTTGAGGCCTTAGTGTTCATACCATCGCTTATCGTATATTATATGGCGGCAGGGGTTGCGCCTTTGTCGTTGCTGGCAGGCTTCGTACTCCTTTTCGTGATGCCCTTGGGGACGTTGGGGCTTTGCAATATTATCGGCGGGCTGTTGGCTTGGATAACGGCAAAATTGCCTTTCAAAAATCTATTTACCATCGTATTGTTTATTGCCTTTTTTGTGGCGTATATGTTGGCATATTCCAAGGTGAACGAATACCTGGGGTACGTGCTTGCCAACGGAGAGGCGGTTGGGACGGTGATGGAAACTGTGTTGTACCCTTTCTCACAGGTCGGTTATGCGGCGACGGGGGATATGCTTGCGTTGCTGTTGGTATGCCTCATGTTTGGCGGTTTGTTTGCGGCTGTGTATGCGATACTTGCGGTAACCTATTTCCGCATTGCGACCATGAAGACGGGGGAACGCCGTGCCAAATATAAGGAAAAAGCGCAGGTGGCGCGCGCGCCCATTTCGGCGCTTTTGCGCCGTGAAATTTTACACATCATCAAAAGTCCGATGTATTTATTAAATGCAGGTATGGGATCGTTGATGATGGTGATGGTTGCCGTTATGATGGCGGTAACGGGAGATTTGTTTGGGTTGACGGAAGAAACCGTGGCGACAATGCCTGGGTTGTCGAAAAATATAGGGCTGTTGGTTGCGTTGGTAACTTGTTTTATGGTTTCTTCTAATTTCATCGCGGCATGTTCTGTGTCGTTGGAAGGGGAAAACATTGGCTCGGTACAAGTATTGCCTGTGGACGAGTGGGCAATCCTTCGCGCAAAATTGTATTTGCATATCCTATTCACGGCAATCCCTGCGGTGATTTTGGGCGTTGCAATGTCCCTGATGATGAATTTGCTTTGGTGGGAAATACTGATTGTGCTGTTGACGGCGTGCATTTCCACCGTAATGTTTGCCGCATTTGGTTTGATGGTGAATTTAAAATTGCCCAACCTGCATTGGACAAACGAGATGGTGGCTGTAAAACAAGGTGTTTCCACGTTGGTGGCGATGTTTGGCGGTTGGGGGATCTCTCTATTGCCCCTCGGCGGATTTTTCCTGTTTGGGAAATATATGGCGGCGTGGGCGTACGCGCTCGTTTGCCTTGTGTTGTTTGTGGTGTTGGCGGTATTGGTTTTACTGTGGATTTATAAAAAGGGCACGAAAATATTTAGAACGTTAAACTAAAGGTATGTTATGGAAGATATTATTAAAATTGACCATCTATATAAGAGTTATGGACCTGTAAAAGCGGTGCAGAATTTGTCCTTCCGTGTGAAGAAGGGGGAGCTTTTTGCCTTCCTTGGTTTGAATGGCGCGGGGAAGAGTACCACCATTTCGATTATGTGCGGTCAATTGAGAAAAGACGGGGGCAGGGTTGAGATTAACGGTAAAAATTTGGATGAAAATCCAGATGAAATCAAACGTGAGTTGGGGGTTGTTTTCCAAAATTCCGTACTAGATAAACCGATTTCCGTTCGTGAAAACTTAAAGACACGTGCAGCTTTGTATGGCATTTCAGGGGAAGACTTTGAACAGCGCTTGGCGGAGCTGACGGATTTATTTGATTTGTCGGATATTCTCAATCGACCGATTGGGAAATTGTCAGGCGGGCAAAAGCGCCGTGTGGACGTGGCGCGCGCTCTTTTGCATAAACCGTCTATACTTATTTTGGACGAGCCGACAACGGGGCTTGACCCGCAAACAAGAAAAACGGTGTGGAACATCATTGATAATTTGCGGAAGAGCGAAAATATGACCGTAATTCTTACCACCCATTATATGGAAGAGGCGGCGGATGCGGATTACATTGTCATTTTGGATGCGGGTAAAATTGCGGCGGAAGGTACGCCGTTAGAATTGAAGAATCAATTCACGGGTGATTATATTTATTTGTATGCGGATGAGCAGCAGGTAAAATGCTTGGGAAAACCCTATGAAAAATTAGGGGACGGCTACCGTGTGACCTTGCAGGACACGGCGGAGGCAACCGAGTTGATATTGAAATATCCGCACGTTTTTGTGGATTACGAAATCGTAAAAGGTAAAATGGACGACGTATTTTTGAATGCAACGGGGAAGAATTTAGGGGGTGAAAATGCATGAAAGAGCATAGCAGGTACGAGATGAATGCGTGCGGCTCGCTTATAAAACGCAACGTTTCGATGTTTTTTAAGGATAAAGGAACTTTTTTCACTTCCCTCATCACACCCATTATTTTGTTGGTCTTATACGTTACCTTTCTTTACAACGTATATGAAGATGCTTTTCGTTCGCAAGTGCAAGGATTGCCGATTGACGATTCGTTGATACAGGGGCTAGTAGGCGGTTTGCTGTTGTCGTCGTTGCTTGCGGTTAGTACGGTAACGGTACCTTTTTGTGCAAACCTCTTTATGGTGCAGGATCGTGTAACAGGTGCGCGCGCGGATTTATCGATTGCACCCGTAAAACCTTCGTCGATTGCGCTTGGGTATTATATTGCAACGGTTATCAATGGCTTAATCATCAGTTTTGTGGCGCTTTTCATGGGGCTTATCTACCTTTCTATCATCGGGTGGTATTTATCCTTTGCGGACGTATTGATGTTGGTGCTTGACGTTAGCTTATTGGTGTTGTTTGGCACGGCGTTATCCTCGCTCGTATGCTATCCTTTAAATTCGCAGGGTGCAATGTCGGCGGTAGGAACGATTGTCAGTGCGGGTTATGGCTTTATTTGCGGTGCGTATATGCCCATTTCGTCCTTTTCGAAAGCTTTACAAAACACATTGGTGTTTTTACCTGGTACCCATGGTACTTCCCTGCTTCGCAATCACGCTTTAACAGGTGTATTCGAGACGATGGAAGCACAAAATATCCCGAAAGAAGCGATTGATGGGCTTCGCATGGCTGGCGATTGTAAATTGTCCTTTTTCGGCCACAACGTAGAGCTGTGGGTGATGTATCTTGTCTTAATCGGCGCGATTGTGTTGTTGGTTACGGTATTTATGCTGATTACCACGCTGTCGGAACGTAAAAATAGAAAATGAGCCACCCAGGTATGGGTTGAGTTTAGAAAAATGGCGAAAAAATCGCCATTTTTCGCGCTTTTCACATTATGAAAAAATGGTGAAATGTAAAAAATATCCAAAAATGTTGAGTAAAATACTTGCCAAAAGTTGTAAAAAAGGGTATGCTTGTAGGGAACAATATGGAAAAGCGTATCTTTACGTGTATTCATAAAAAAGGAGTAAAAAATTATGTTGTTAAGTTTATTGACGGAAACGGATACCCCCGAAACCCCTTGGGGATCGTATCTTTTTATGGGTATTTTGATTGCGATTGTCGTTGTGTTTATGGTATTGAACAGACAAACGCAAAAGAAAAGACAGCAGGAAACGATGGATATGCTCAATGCAATCCAACCAGGTAACAAGGTGAAGACCATCGGCGGTATTTGCGGCGTTGTGGTAGAGGTTTGTCCTGAGGATAATACCTTCATTTTGGAAACGGGTTCGGAACAAAGCGGTAAATCGTATATTAAATTCGACAAGCAAGCAGTTTATCAAACGGATGCGGTAGCAAAGAAAGAAGAAATTGCACCTGCGGAAGAGACCTTTGAAGAAGATAAGGTTGCCCCTGCGGAAGAAATTTTTGAAGAAGTAGCGGCTAATCCCGTTGAAAATGCAGAAGAAACTGCAACGGAAGCAACCGTAGAAGAAGTAACGGAAGAAACGGAAGAAGAATAATTGGTATAAAGAGAAAATGCCTTCGCATAGGATAATGCGGAGGTGTTTTTTTATGCGAAGTGAAACGGGTTACGGAAACGGATTTTTTACGGTGGTAAAGGCGACTTTGTTGGCTTTAGCGGTGTCTTTATTGGCTGCGTTGGCTTTTGCGGTGATTTTACGTGTCAGCGGTATGGGCGAACGGTGGATTTATACAATCAATCAGGGTTTGAAGGCAATTTCCGTGATGGTGGGGGTATTCGTATTTGTACAAGGCGAAAAGGGTTGGTTGAAAGGGGGCTGTGTAGGCGTGTTGTTTACAGGGCTTTCTTATCTTGCTTTTTCCGCGATCGGCGGGGATTTTTCTTTAGGTTGGTTGATTTTGTTGGAACTATTGACTGCCTTTTTTGTAGGGGCGATTAGCGGCATTTTAGCGGTGAACGTGAAAAAATAATGCGGAAAAAATATATTGCAATGGGAAAACTGCAAAAAAATGGGATAAACCGCTTGCAATTTTGAAAAAAGTATATTATAATAGTAACATAAAATCCAAAAATATTGGGAGGATGTTATGATTAAGACGATTGCGAAACCCGCAGATAAGAAAGTTACCGGTTGTGGCGAATGCAGAAGCACCTGTCAGTCCGCTTGCAAAACGAGCTGCACTGTAGGCAACCAGTCCTGCGAAAGAATTACGCGTGAAGAAAAAATCGAACGCAAATAATTTCTCGTTTAGGATAGAGGCTACTTTACATAGGTAAAGGAAACAAAACGCAAAGACGGCGTAAAAGGCGCGCGTGTATTTATACGCGCCCTTTTTTGCCGTTATTGACCTTTTAAAGGAAAAATTTTACAGGGTAACCAAACCATGATACATGTATTTAACTACAAAGACAAAAATTACATCTATGACGTAGGTAGTGGTAGCTTGCACGAATGTGATAAGGCTACCGCCGATTATTTAAAAGCCAAAGAAGAGGGCGAAGAAATCGATATTACCTATATCACGGACGAACAAATTGCGGAAATTCTTGCCGACGTGGAAGGGTTAAAGGCGCAGGGCTTGCTTTTTAAGGAAGAGGTGGATTCCTACCCCATGAAAAGCAACGAGGTAAAGGCGCTTTGTATCCACATTTGCCACGATTGCAACTTCCGTTGCCGTTATTGCTTTGCGGATGAGGGGGCATACCACTCGAAGCGCGAATCGATGAGCTTCGAAACCGCAAAAGCTGCGGTGGATTTCCTCATTGCAAACAGCGGACACAGAAAGGTGCTTGAAATGGACTTTTTCGGCGGTGAACCGCTGATGAATTTCGACGTTTTAAAGCAAACGGTTGCGTATGCGAAAGAAGCGGGTGCGAAGGCAGGGAAGAAATTCCTTTTCACCACCACGACCAATGCTTTATTGTTGAACGACGAAGTCGTTAAATTTTTCAATGAGGAAATGGAAAACGTCGTGCTGTCCTTGGATGGCAGAAAAGAGGTGCATGACGCTATCCGTAAATCCATCAACGGCAAAGGTACGTTTGACCTGATTATCGACAAAATTAAAAACTTCATTTCCTTGCGTGGGGATAAGAGCTATTACGTGCGCGGTACTTTCACGGCGAAGAACCTTGATTTTGCAAAGGACGTACTTTTTATTGCTGATCAGGGGGTGGATTCTATTTCGATGGAACCCGTTGTTACGGAAATCGAGGATTTGCAAATCACGGACGAGCATTTGCCTCAAATTGAAAAGGAATATGAAAATCTTTGCGATGCATATCTTGAAAGATATGCCGAAGGGAAAGGGTTTAATTTCTTCCACTTTAACGTGGATTTGGAAGGGGGGCCTTGCCTTTCGAAACGTGTTTCTGCATGTGGCGCAGGCAACGAATATTTCTCGGTTGCGCCCAATGGGGATTTGTACCCTTGCCATCAATTCGTAGGGGACAGCAACTTCCGTATGGGCAGCGTATCGGAAGGGATTGTGCGTACGGACATTCGCGAAGAGTTTAAAAATTCCTGCTTGTTTACCCGTAAAAAGTGTGGCGACTGCTTTGCAAAATTCATTTGTTCAGGCGGTTGTAACGCCAACAATTATCACTACAACGGCGACATTAACGACCCGTATGAAGTAACTTGCGGTATGATGAAAAAGCGTATTGAATGCGCGATGCATATTTTGGCGGAGAAAAAATTGTTAAAATAAGCACAAAACAATCACTTGTCCGATAAAAAAATAGAGAAATCGGAAAAAAAATCGTCAACTCTCGTGCTTATGGCTTGACGAAAACTATTTAAATAAGGTATAATAGAAAAGTATTGTACTCGGAAGAAAATATCCGAAACACAACAGGAGGCTTTTACAAATGGGCAAAAAGAAATCGATCGTATTGATGGTTTTGCTCACCATCGTTATCGTTGTATTGTGCGCGATTACGGTTGTTCCTACTTTTACCATTCCTTTTACGAATGGCGTAAAGATTTGGAACCCCGTCGTAAAACAATATGACCTCGGTGCGGATCTCGACGGGGGATATTATGCATATTACTATCCCACGGGCGTTATTTCCGAAACCGAATGGAAGAATTTGGACGGCGAAGATCAGAAAGATTACAACGCATATAAAGGTTTGTACCTTAGCAATGATCCTGATCTTGGCATTATCACGGAAGACGGCAACGTAAGCAAGGACTTTCAGGAGAATTTCCAAAAAGCAACTGCTGAAATCACCGCACGTTATGCGGCGAAAGGGTATTCTGACTACCGCATCTCGGTGGTAGATGATTATGCGCTTGCAATCCGTATTCCCGCATCGGAAAAGACGGAACAGCAAACGGCTTTCCAAAACGCATACACCACGTTCGGCTTATTTGCTGAAACGGGCGCGCTTGAAATCAAGAAGGGCGATGCTTTGGTGGATGAACGTTTGGAATACGAAGTAGATGAAATCATCAAAGAATTCTCCGTTTATACGAAGTACGAAGTTGCATACGTTCAAGTGAAGTTTACCGACGTTGGTAAAGAAATGATTAAGTCGTATAAAGACAGCGGTTCGGAAGACAAGTTGACGATTTTGCTTGGTGACCAAAACATCATGGAGATCAATGCGGCTGAACATATCACCACGAAAAACGTTGTTAGATATCCCATCGCAATGGAAACGGAAGTTGGCTACGTAGAAACGATGGTTATTCTTCTTAACTCCGTTTTGGAAAACGGTAGCTTTGACATCGAATTTAATTCGGTTTCCAACAGCGAAGTTCGTTCCTATTCGGCACTTGACGGCGAAAACACGTTGCTTCTTATCTACATTGCGCTTGCAATCATTCTTGTAGGCTTGATGGTATGTTCCGTATGGAAGATGGGCGGCTTTGGTGTATCCAACGTATATTCGACGGTTAGCTACTTGATTGTTACGGCGATTTGCTACGCATTCATTTCGGGCGGTGTATTTGAAATCACCTTCGGTTCGATTTTGGTATTCGTGGTAGGTTTGGTGTTGACCAACGTACTCAACTTGCACATTTACGGTGCGATTAGAAGTGAAGCGATGCTTGGTAAGACGATTGAATCGTCCGTAAAGGGTGGTTATAGAAAGACCATCATGACGGTTGTGGACGTTTATGCGGTGCTTACCCTTGGCGCTGTTGCTTTGTTGATTGGCGTTGCGGGTGTAAATACCTTTGCGTTGCAGGCATTGATTTGTATCGTTACGGCTGCATTCTGCAACCTGTTGTGGACGAGAGTTATCAACGTAATGCTTCTTTCCGCAAGCAAGGACAAATATAAATATTTCGGCTTGGTAAGGGAGGATGACGACGATGAGTAAGATTTTTACGAATACTGTTAAAAAGACAGCTCCTTGGATGGCATTCTTGACCTTTGTGATTGCAACGGCGTGTGCGCTTGCAATCGTACTTGGTGTGAAAGGATACGGCGTATTTAATAAGAGTGCGACTTTGGACGATGCAAAAACGTTGACCATTTCTATGAATCAACATGCTTATATCACCGCTTTGGATAAAGTGGAAGAAGCATGCGAAGACGTGTTCGGTGATTTGAACGTTTCCTATGAAGTACAAGGGGAAATGACTGGCGACGAAAGCGAAATCGTATATGTATTTGCAAATGATGCAAAGATTTCTGGCATTGAATCGAAGTTGGAAACAAAGTTTGCGGAATTGACGGCTGAAGGCGGCGCATTGGAAGGTGCGTTCATTACGGTTGCTAGCAACAGCGAAAAAACGGTGGAAGTATTGGCGAAAGATTATGCCCTTCGCGGTGTAGTTGCGGCGCTCGTTATGGTTGCGGCTGTATATATTTATGCGGCAATCCGTTTCGGTATCGGCAAAGGCGTTTTGGCGGCAATCGGTACGCTTTACTCGATGGCATTGACGGCTGCGGTTGTAATTTTCACCCGTATCCCCGTTAGCACCTCGATTAGCTACGTATTCGCTACGGCTGGTATGCTTGGTGCGGTAATCTCCATGTTGTCCTTGAATAAAATTAAGGCAACGGAAAAAGCAGAAGGCGCTGATGAATTGTATGCGGAAGACATTGTTACTTCTTCCCTTGCGAAGAAAGAAACTGCACTCATCTTCTGGGTAAGCACCTTGGCTTTGGCGGTACTTGCAATCGTTGCTCCTGCTAGTGTCAAATGGTTCGCTTTGAGCTCGTTTGTAGCTCTTTTGGCGGCTGTTTTGGTTGGTATGATTCTCGTTCCTTCCTTATATATTCCTATGAAGGCGAAAGCAGACAACAAACCTAAGAATGGTTACGTTGGCGCGAAGAAGACTTCGATGAAAAAGAAGAAGACCTATGATAAGGTTGCGGCATCTGTAGCAACCGAAGAAGTTGCAGTGGAAGCTTCCGTAGAAGAAGTAGCTGAAGAAACTACTGAAGAAGCTCCCGTAGAAGAAGCAGTTGAAGAAGCTACTGAAGAAGCTCCTGCTGAAGAAGCAGCTGAAGAAGTTGTGGAAGAAGCTCCTGTAGAAGAAGCAGTTGAAGAAGTACTGAAGAAGCTCCCGTAGAAGAAGCAGCTGAAGAAGTTGGAGAAGGAGCGCCTGCTGAAGAAGCAACTGAAGAAGTTGCAGAAGCAAGCGAAACACAAGAATAATTTTACCAATAACAAAATTATGGGCAGGCGGGGGCGTTTTTCCACCTGCCCAAGATTTTTAAAAAACGAAAATTAACTTATACAAACGAAGGTCATTATGAAAAAAATCGTACCCGAATATTCCTTTTCGGCGGAACAACTGAATATCATTGCAGGGCTCGCTGAGGAAACGGGATTGACGGAGCACATTACACGCATTTTATATGCGCGCGGTGTGGATACTGCGGAGAAGATTCAACGCTTTATGCGGCCTTCGGAAAAGAATTTCTTATCGCCTTTTCTTATGAGCGGTATGCGTGAAGCGGTAGATTTGATTACGCAGGCGCGCGACGAGGGGAGAACGGTGGCAGTATTTGGCGACTACGACGCGGACGGGATTTGCGCGTCCGCCATCATGTATCACGCCTTGAAGGAGTTTGGCATCACACCCCACGTGTATGTACCCGAACGCGCGGACGGTTACGGTTTGTCGGAAGAGGTTGTTGACCGCATTTTTGAGGAATGTAATCCCGAATTGTTCATTACGGTGGACTGCGGTATCTCTTGTGCAAAAGAAGCACAATATATTTACGAGCTTGGTTCGGACGTAATCGTTACCGACCACCACGAATTGCCCGAAGTTTTGCCCGATTGCATCGTGGTGAACCCTAAATTAAAGGATGATTATCCCTATGACAATCTTTGCGGCGCAGGGGTTGCGTTTAAGCTGGCTTGCGCACTGATCGGTGAAGCTGCTTACAAATATCTTGACTTTGCCACCCTTGCAACGGTTGCGGACAGCGTTCCCTTGCTTGGAGAAAACCGTGATATTGTTACGGAAGGGTTAAAACGTTTCAATACCCGCATCCGTTCTTGTTTTTCGATGTTGTTGGGTAAAAACTTTGACGGAATTACTGCGCAAACCTTGGCGTTTAACATAGCGCCTCGTGTAAATGCGGCAGGGCGTATGGGGGATGCACAGGCGGCGTTCCAGCTCTTCATTTCCGATAATGAAGCGGAAATTTACGAGTTGGCGACCAAGCTTTGCATGTATAATACCGAACGTCAAAAATATTGTGATGATCTTTATACCTCGGCAAAGCAAAAATTGCTTGAAAAGGGTGCATACGATAACGTGATTATGCTGTCGGACGAAAGTTGGAACACGGGCTTTATCGGGATTGTTGCCGCAAGAATTGCGGAAGAGTACAACCGTCCGACCTTATTGTTTGTGCACCACGGCGATATGCTGAAAGGGAGTGCGCGCAGTATTGAAAGTGTCAATATTTTTAACGCGTTAAAGAACTGCTCGCAATATATTGAGGAATTTGGCGGACACGCGCAGGCGGCTGGTATCAACATTCGTTTTGACCAGTTTGAAGCGTTGGAAAAGGCGCTCAATGAAGAAATCGGTGCGACTTATACCGCGGAAGATTTTGAACAAGTCATCCCTATCAGTGAAGAAATTACCTCGCATTTCCCTGAAAAGTTTGCACGGGAATTGGTTGCAATGGAGCCTTACGGCGTAGGGCATCGACGCCCCTTATTTTCCATTTCGGCGGGGGCATGTACGGCGCGACCGGTAAAAGCGATGTCGCCGCACTTGTCTGTGCGCAGTGATTTTTTAGAGCTTTTGTATTTTTCGGGTGCAAAAAATTTAAAGATTATCGAAAGCGACGTCAAGAAAAAATTTATCTTTGAAATCAACCTGTCTAAATTTAGAGGCAGAGAATATATTAAGGGCTACGTACGTGATTTGTTGTATGATGGCAGAACGGGACGTGCGGCGGCGGAAAGTATTTTTGCCAACTCGATTGCACGTTTCTATGCACCTGCGGTGGATGTGGAGCCCATTGAAATGACGACGGAAGAAATCAAGGCGCTCATCAAGCAAAAGCAGATGGAATGTCCTTACGGTTTATGTTTGATTGCTTCCGATAGAAGAACTTTACGTTTTTACGAGGAATTGGAAGGTATGGGTTGCGACCTGTTTTATCCTTCTTCACGCAATCTTGCAAACGTTTTGGTGGTGTCTCCTGCGGCGGATGCGGACCTGTCTGGGTTTAGAGATTTTATCTTTTTGGATACCCCTTCTGATTTCCATCTAGAAGCAATTCGGGGTAGGCAGGTATTTGTTAACCGCGAAATTTGCGGTTACAGTATGTTTGAAACCTTGGACGTGGCGAGGGAGAGCCTTTTGGAAATTTTCTCCGCTTTGCGCCGTGAAGTAAACAGTCTTTGCGGGGATACAGTGGAAGAGCTTGCCCTTGCATGCGATGGTTTGGGGTTTGACCACAGAGAATTTATTTTTGCCTTGAATGTCTTTGAGGAGTTGGGGTTGGTTGCCTTTGGTGAAGGGCGATTGACCGTATATCGGGGCGTGAAAGCGGAATTGACCGACTCTAGCATATATAGAAAGGTTTGCTTGTTACAGCAAAGCTGATTTGGAGTAGAATATTATGTACGAGATGGAACGGATTTTGGAAAAAATTCATGAAGTTTATCTCTCAAACGATGAGGAAATGTTGGTGAAAGCGTACAATTTCGCCAAAGACGCGCACGCGAATCAAAAGCGCGCCTCTGGGGAACCGTACTTTATTCATCCTTGCGCAGTTGCGGACATTTTAATCGATTTGGGCTTGGATGCCGCGACAATTGCCGCGGCGCTTTTGCACGACGTAATTGAGGATACTGGATCGACTGCTGAAGATATTCAAAGAGAGTTTGGCGACGAGGTTTTGGCACTTGTAAGCAGTGTCACCAAGCTGGAAAAAATTGTTTTTAAATCCAAAGAGGATGAAAATGCGGAAAATTTCCGTAAAATTTTCGTTGCAATGGCAAAGGACGTGCGTGTTATCATTATCAAGCTCGCCGACCGTTTGCATAATATGCGCTCGCTTAACTTCCTTTCCGCGGAAAGACAACAGCGTATGGCAAGTGAGACGTTGGATATCTACGCTCCTCTTGCAGGCCGTCTTGGTATCTCGCAAATCAAGTGCGAATTAGAGGATTTGTGTTTAAAATACCTCGACCCTGAATCGTACGAATATCTTGCCTATCATATCAGCGCAAAATTGTCGGAAAGAAAAGAATTTGTCAACGTAATCGTCGATGAAATCAAGGTTTTGATGCAAAAAGACGATATCGAGGGTGAAGTTTTTGGCAGAGCCAAGCATTTCTACTCTATCTATAAAAAGATTAAAAATAAGGGAAAAACCTTAGAACAGATTTACGATTTAACAGCGGTACGTGTTATCGTAAAGGACATCAAGGAATGTTATACCGTTTTGGGGCGTATCCACGAAAATTGGAAACCGATTCCCGGTCGAATCAAGGATTATATCGCGACCCCCAAGCCCAACAAGTATCAATCGTTGCATACGACGGTTATGACCAGCTACGGTCAACCATTTGAAATTCAAATTCGTACGGAAGAAATGCACCGTATCGCAGAATTTGGTATCGCAGCGCATTGGAAGTATAAGGAAGGTAAAACGGAAGAAGAGACCAATAACTTTGAAAACCGTCTTGCTTGGCTTCGTGAGGTAATGGAATGGGAAGGGGATTTGAAAGACTCCCGCGAGTTTATCGACGCCCTGAAAACCGAACTTTACAGCCACGAGTTGTTGGTGTTTACGCCGCGCGGTAAGGTTATTTCTTTGCCCCCCGAGGCGACGCCGATTGACTTTGCATATGCAATTCACTCGGAAGTAGGTAATCGCTGTACGGGTGCGCGCGTGAACTCGAAGATAGTGCCTTTGACAACCAAGTTAGAGGTTGGGGACGTGGTGGAAATTATCACTTCGCCCAACTCGAAAGGCCCTTCGCGTGACTGGTTAAAGTTTATCAAATCTTCCTCCGCAAAGGCGAAGATAAGACAATTCTACAAAAATGAATTGAAGGAAGAAAATATCCGCATTGGGCAAGTGCGCCTTGAAGATGAAGCCAAGAAGAAGGGGCTTTCCCTCTCGACCTTGCTTACGCCTGAAAGCTTTAAACGCTTGTGCGATAGATTCTCTTTCACGGCGGAAGAGGAAATGTTTGCGGCGGTGGGCTATGGCTCCATCAGTGTAAATCAAATCTTGTTTAAGCTGATTGACTTCTACCGTAAAGAAACGCCGATGGCGTTTGAAATTCACTCTACGGGTGTCAATAAAAACCCCGGCGGCGTATTGATCAACGGTCAAGCGGGGATGCTTGTGCGCTTTGCAGGTTGTTGTTCGCCTGTACCTGGGGATGAAATTGTGGGGTACACCTCGCGCGGACGTGGGGTGGTTGTACACCGTTGTGACTGTGTAAACGTCAAACATGCCGAACAAAACCGCCTGTTGCCTGCTTCTTGGCAAATTGCGGCGGGCGCAAAACAGCGTTATAATGCAAATATTGCCATTCGCGCGACTGACCAAGGCGCGGCAATGTCCGTACTTTCGCAGACGGTTTCAGACCTGAAGCTTGGTATTACGGCAGTGAATGGTAGAATTGATAAAAATCACGACGCTATTTTGGAGGCATCCATTTCCCTTTCGGATATATCCGAAGTGGATTCGCTGATTAAAAAAATGCAGGCAGATAAGCGGATTTATGAGGTGCATCGTATCACCGCATTATCGTAAGAGGTTTTATGGAATTGATTACCATTTCGCCCCGTGGATTTGGGGCAAATACGTACGTGTTGACGGAGGACGGCAAAGAGGCACTTATCATCGATCCTTCTCAACCTCGTATAGAAAGTGAACTGATTAAACGCAGGCTAACGCCTGCGTATGTTCTTTTGACCCATTGTCATTTTGACCACGTGGGCGGTGTTACTGCTTTGCAGGAAAGTGGGGCAAAAGTGCTTTGCTCGAAGGAAGAGAAATCTTTGGTGGGTACGTCGGCTGACTTATTTGATATGTTTGGCGCACCGAGAAATTACTACCATGTGGACGAAACTTTTTCCGACGGCGAAGAAAAGCAGTTGGGGGATTTTCGTGTAAAAATGCTGTTGACCCCTGGACATACGTTGGGCAGCGCTTGCTACCTAATAACCGCAAAGGATGGGGGCAGGTATTTGTTCACGGGGGATACGCTGTTTGAAAATAGCATCGGTAGGACGGATTTTCCGACGGGAAACATCGGGCAAATGCGCGCTTCGTTGCGTAAGCTGTCGGCGCTAGAGGGGGATTATCCCTTATATGCAGGACACAATGATCCTACCACTTTGGAAAAAGAAAGAAAACAAAACCCTTTTATGCAGGATTTATAAAAATGAACTTTACCACCGATTGTCAATTTTTAGAAAATGAACTTTTGGACGTTGTGCGTTTGTTTAAATGTAGACCCGAAACTTTGGTACACTCTTTTCGCCATGAAGAGGGTGTTTTCTACAATGCATTTGTGGTGGACGGTAAGGAATTTTCCTTTAAAGACGAGGGGCAGGTATGCGATGAATTAGAATTCAAGAGGTTTGAACGCCGTTTTGCCAAGCTTCGCCTTTATGAAATTTTGTCAAAACTTTACGATGAGAAAATGCCTTGGGGCGCGCTGACGGGGATACGTCCAACCAAACTTGCGTATATGGAAATGGAAAAGGGGAAGGATTTTACCGACCTATTCCGCCGTATGCAGGTGTCGGAAGAAAATATCCGTTTGGTGGGGGATATTTTGGAAACACAAAAGGGGATCTATGAGAAAAAGGATGGTAACACCGATCTGTTTGTGTCCATACCTTTTTGTCCGACGAAATGCGCTTACTGCTCGTTTATTACTGCGCCTATTGATAAAACAAGACACTTTTTGCCTGCGTATTTAAATGCGCTTGAAAAGGAACTTGCGACCATTCGTGAAAGCGTGGGGAATTTGCGTAGTGTATATATCGGAGGAGGCACGCCGTTTGCATTAGAAACGGATGAACTTGCCCGTGTGTTGAAGGCGATCGATCCCTTGTACAAGGAATTTTCCCCTGCGCGTGAATATACGGTAGAGGCAGGACGCCCCGATGTGTTTAGCGAAGAAAAGTTGGCGCTCTTGAAAGAGTACGGTGTGACCCGTATTTGTATCAACCCGCAAAGCTTCTCCGATGAAACCTTGCAAAAAATCGGTAGAAGGCATACGGAAGCGGATGTGTACCGCGCGTTTGAACTTTCGGCGAAATACGGCTTTGACGTCAACGTGGATTTGATTGCAGGCTTGACGGACGAAACCCCTGATGTCTTTGCAAGAAGTGTGCAAAAAGCGGTCGAAACGGGCGCGGATAATATCACCGTGCATTGTCTTTCTTTGAAGTCGGGTGCGAAATTGAAAGAGGAAACAACCTACCTTGAAAATGATTTCATCTCGACCATGGTAGCCTCCTCTCGTGAAATCTTGGGTGAAAACGGCTACCTTCCCTATTATATGTACCGCCAAAAATACCAGGTGGGCAATCATGAAAACGTGGGGTGGACCAAACCAAATAAGGCGTGTGTGTATAACGTGGATATTATGGAAGAAACGGCGGACAATCTTGCCGTAGGCGCAAACGCTGTATCCAAGCGTGTATTTACCGAAAAGGGTTTGATTACTCGCTTTGCTTCGCAAAAGGATTTGAAAACGTATATTGAAAACGTCGATACGATTATTCAAAAAAGACGAGAATTTTTCAAATAATTGCAAAAAATAATCAAAAACGGTGTCTTTTTGATTTACATTCGTAAAAGAATGTGTTAAAATAGGTGTAACGGCTGTCTGAGTGACTCGATTCTCCACGGTTGCCCAGCGGTACGAAAAGTATAATTTCCACACAGGAGGATAAAGAAATGGAAAAGAACGAAATTATTGCTAAATTTGCAACGCACGAAGGTGACACGGGTTCCCCCGAAGTACAGATCGCACTTTTGACGTATCGTATCAATCACCTTAACGAACACTTGAAGGCTAACAAGCAGGATAACCACTCCCGCCGCGGTCTTTTGAAGATGGTAGGTAAGCGCCGTGGTCTTCTTGACTACTTGAAGGCGAAAGACATCGAAAGATACAGAGCTATCATCGAAGCGTTGGGTCTTAGAAAATAATGCAAGCACGAAAGGGCGGGTTAGTTTAACTCGCTCTTTTTTGTGATAAGTAGGAAAAATTCACACCCTAGCGTATAGGTGTGCGCGGACAAGCCTTGGCATAAGCTTGCCTTGCGATCTATGCGTGGAACCCCGTCTCCGTCGGGCGACGTTGGCGGACAAGAACAAAAAAGAATTAAAGAATAAGGAGATTTTTAACAATGCCAGATTTGAACAACAGCAAAGTATTTAAGACAAACTATGCAGGTAGAGACCTTATCGTAGAAATCGGTAAGTATGCAGAACAGGCAAACGGCGCGTGCTTGGTACGCTGCGGCGACACGGCTGTACACGTATCCGTTTGTATGTCGGAAACGGCAAGAGAGGGTATGGATTTCTTTCCCCTTTCGGTAGATTTTGAAGAAAAAATGTTCGCCGTAGGTAAAATCCCCGGCGGTTTCAAAAAACGTGAAGGCAGAGCGTCCGATAAGGCGATTTTGATCAGCCGTTTGATCGACCGTCCTATCCGTCCTCTTTTCCCTAAGGGAATTTTCAACGACGTAGTCGTTACGGCTACCGCACTTTCCGTTGATCCCGACATCGCACCCGAACCTATCGCAATGATCGGTTCGTCCGTAGCTTTGTCTATTTCCGATATTCCTTGGGCAGGCCCTACGGGTTCGGTAATCGTTGGTTGCATCGATGGCAACTACGTAATCAACCCCACCGTTGCTGAAAAGGAAAAGATCACCATTCACCTTTCCTTGGCTGGTACGAAAGACGCAATCTTGATGATCGAAGCAGGTGCAAAAGAAGTAACCGACGAAGAGATGGTTGGCGCTATTATGTACGGTCACGAAGAAATCAAGAAGGTTTGCGCTTGGATTGAAGAAGAAATCGTACCTGCAGCAGGTAAAGCAAAGAAAGAAATGGAACTTTACCACATCCCCGAAGATTTGGATGCAGCGGTAAAGGCTTACGGTTATGATAAATTGTTTGCGGCGCTCGACACGTTTGACCGTCAAGAACGTCAGGCTCGTCAGGCGGAAGCAGAAGCAGATATTATCGCGCATTTCTCGGAAATCTATCCCGACCAAATCCGTGAAGTGAAGGATTCCATCTACTATATCGTAAAAGGCATCGTACGTGCGAAGATTTTTGAAGGTGTTCGTCCCGACGGTAGAAAGTTGACGGAAGTTCGTCCTATTTGGTGCGAACATGGTATTCTTCCTCGCGTACACGGTTCCGCGGTATTCACCCGTGGTCAAACGCAGGCTTTGACGACTTGTACCCTTGGTATGCTCGGCGAAGCACAGCGCATGGAAGGCCTTGACGAAGAAGAAGAAAAGAGATATATGCATCAATACAACTTCCCCGGTTATTCGACGGGTGAAGCAAAGGCTTTGAGAAGCCCTGGCCGTCGTGAAATCGGTCACGGTGCATTGGCTGAACGTGCCCTTGTTCCCGTAATTCCCGCTCCCGATCAGTTCCCGTATGCAATCCGCGTGGTATCCGACATTTTGTCTTCCAATGGTTCCTCTTCGATGGCTTCCGTTTGCGGTTCGACGATGGCGTTGATGGATGCAGGTGTTCCCATTAAAGCACCCGTAGCAGGTTGCGCAATGGGTCTTGTAAAAGATGCTGAAACGGGCAAGTACGTTATTATGACCGATATTCAAGGTCTTGAAGACTTCCTCGGGGATATGGACTTCAAGGTAGCAGGTACCGATCAGGGTATCACCGCAATCCAAATGGATATCAAGATTAAGGGTATCTCTAAGGAAATCATGTTGGATGCAATTGCACAGGCTCAAGATGCTAGAAAGCACATTTTGGGTAAGATGCTTGAATGCATTCCTACCGTTAGCGAAGAATTGTCCGTATATGCGCCTAAGATTGTTACCTTCAAAATTAACCCTGAAAAGATCGGCGACGTTGTTGGTAAGCAAGGTAAAGTTATCAACAAGATTATCGAACAAACGGGTACGAAGATTGACATCGAAGAAGACGGTACCGTTTGCATCGCTTGCTATGGCGATATCGCAAATGCAAAGCGTGCACAAGCAATTGTGGAATCGATTGCACACGATCCCGAAGTTGGCGATATGTTCGTAGGTGTGGTTGTGCGTATTCTTTCCAAGGTTGGTGCGTTTGTTGAATTTGCACCTGGCAAGGATGGTATGGTGCATATTTCCAAGCTCTCCGAACAGAGAGTTAACCAGGTAGAAGACGTATTGAATATCGGCGATAAGGTGAAGGTAGAAATCATCAAGATCGGCGAAAAGGGTATCGATCTTAAGCTGTTGGAAAAGCTTGACTAAGCGTTTGATGTGAAAGTGGACGTCCCGACGGCAACGCCGTCGGGACGCTTTTAAATTCGAAAGTCGCAAAATACGGGTAGTACGTTTTGCGAGATAAGGTGGTGGATTATGGCAAAATATTCGATTATTGTGCCTGCGTATAATGAGGAAAAGAGCCTTCAGTTTTTCTATGATGCGGTGACGCCGATTATGAAAAATTTGCAGGAAGAATACGAGATTATTTTTGTAAATGACGGTAGCAGGGATGCGACGAAAGAGATTTTACGCGGTCTTGCCGACCTTGATAAGAGGGTAAAAGTTTGCAGTTTTTCGCGTAATTTTGGACAGCAAGCAGCCCTTCTTTGCGGTATGGAAATGGCAAGCGGCGACGCTGTGATTGCTATGGATGCCGATTTACAAGATCCTCCTGAAGTAGCCCTTCAAATGATTGCGAAATGGAAGGAAGGGTTTGACGTGGTGCATGGCAGACGTCGGAAGCGTTCGGGGGAGACTGTGTTTAAACGTGCAACTGCGTACGTTTATTATCGCTTTATGCGTAAAATTACAAAAATGGAAATGCCTGCGGACGTGGGGGATTTTAAGCTTTACGATAGAAAGGTGGTGGACGCAATCCTTTCGATGGGCGAACATGATAGATTGCTTCGCGCGCAAACAACGTGGGTTGGCTTTAAGCAAGCTTTTGTTGAGTTTGATAGGCCTGAGCGCGTTGCAGGGGAGACCCATTATACCTTAAAAAAGATGTTGCGTCTTGTGCAAGACGGAATTTTTCCGAATACGAATTATCACCTGACGTTGCCAATCAAGCTTGGGCTTTTGCTTGGGTTTTTAAGTGTGGCGTGCTTTGCTGTCTTTATCGTGCTTGCGTGTTTGGGACAGTATTTTGGTGGTTTGACTGCTTGGTTATTCCCGACGATTGGCGCGTTCAGTGCGGTGATTTTGACCTGTCAAGGACTTGCCAATTTACACACGCATATGATATATAAAGAAGTGCAAAATCGTCCTAAATATATTATTTCGGAAAAGTATAATTTTGAAGATTGAGTTCTAAAATTGTGAGATGGAAATATTATTGGTTTGTATGAATTTTTTGTGAAATTTTTTGTGCTTTTTATGAAAAAATATTTATCAAAAGTCTTGACATAACGTGCAAGCTGTGATATAATTAGATTAATATTTTATATATGTCTTTTATCAGGAGGTAAAGATATGGCAAACTACTATATGTACAACTCCGAAAAGCCTGGCGTTGTATATCCTATGAAAGCGGATAAGAAAAAAGCGATTCGTGATGGCTTTACTGGTCTTAACAACAATGGTAAATCTTGCCCTAAATGCGGCAGAAAGATGAGCAAACGTAAACAAATTTGCAAGTGTGGCTATACGAAGCCTGCTATGCCTAGCCAAGCTAAGTATCGTTGGCTTGCATTGTTTGTAGCTATCTTTGCGGCTTTGGCAATCGCTGTTATTCCTTATACGGTAATCGCTAGCAAGACTTTTGATTATGAATTGGGTAGCTGGGTAATTGGCACTGAAAAGGCTTCCGCGCTCTCGATGATTACTGGCGTTATGAATGAGAAAATCTTTAATCTTCTTCCTGCATTCGAAATTGCGCATGGCGGTGAATCGGGCTTCATGTACAGCATTATGACGTATGCATTCTTGATTATTGCGGTACTTGCTGCAATTCAAGCAGTGTTTGCGCTTCTTTCCTACGACAAAGCAGCCAAGCGTGTTCGTAGAGCATTGTTCCTTTTGGGTATTGGTGCTTTGGTTTATACGTTTGGTTTTGCAGGTTGCTTGAATACCGTAAGTACGGACGTTGAACCCGTTGTTGCGGTTACCGAAGGCGTTCTTGCACTTGGCGCATATTCGCTTGAAATGATGAGCGTATTGGTTGGCGCTGTTGCTTTGGTTTTGGCGCTTGTTGTACGTGTATGTTCCAACCGTATCCTTAGATTGGAAAAGAAAATTAAAAAGGCTCAAGCAAAAATCAACAAAGCAAAAGGTCTTTAAGATTACATAATTACCAAATGATAGTTTTTCTGCCCTGTCGAATTTTCGACGGGGCAGAGTTTTTTATGCTCAGGGGTAAAATGCATAGGTAAAATAGCGATACATTTTGGGAAGAGTGGCAAAGCGATTGACTTTTCTTATCATTTATGTTATACTTATCAGCGGAAATAAAAGAAGGAGAGCGTGATATGATTGCTTGTGCGCAATGCGGTAAAAAAAGTAAAGACGATGCAACTGTGTGTAAATATTGTGGATATAATCCAAGCGCGCTCCAGGCAAGCAACATGCAGTGGGGATATCAGCAAGGTGCGTATCCTTCAATGCAATATCAACCGCCCGTGCAGCAGGGGGTACAGTATTACGATGCCAACGGAAAAGCCTATAACGTTCGCTACGATTATAAAGTAGTTCCTGTGGACGAAGATGAGGAAGAGGATGAAGAGAATGATTCTCAACAAATGCTATTATATCCCTATAATCCTACACTTGTGCAGCAGTCCACCCAACCCATGAAGAGGGAAAGAGCGCAGCAGAAGAATGTGATGGCGTGGATAGGCTATATCCTTGCGATGTTTGTGGATATCCTCGCCTGGCCTTTTTGTTTAATTGGCCTTGCAGTGGCAAAGAAGCGTGATGATGCCAATAAAGAAGTGTGCGAAGGTGGAATGCTTTTTACCTTGATGCGTTTGGTGACTGCGCTTTGCTTATTTTTGGTTTGGTGGGGTGTAAGTACCTACCTGCCAGGATTTTTTGTCGGTGCAGCGGATTGGAAAGTGGCGGTTGCCAAAATAGTCCTTTTTGGTTGGCCGGTTGCAGTGGGGTCTATCTTTTCGGAGTTATCCGCAGACGGAAGCGCTTTAAAATTGGCAGGGAAAGGATATTTTTATTTTTCTCTTATAATAGCAGTCGTCGGAGTTATTTTCTTTGATATAACTTTGCTTCCTATCTTTTCTTGATGGATATTGTGTAAGTGAGTTCTTTATATGGAAACTAAAATAAAATCTCGTGGAAATTTATCCACGAGATTTTTTCATTTATTGTTCAGTTTTTGTTGCTAGCCATACCATAAGGACGGAAACGTCCGCAGGATTTACCCCTGAAATTCGTCCTGCTTGTCCAAGATTAAAGGGACGGATACGGTTGAGTTTTTCCTGGGCTTCCAAACGCAGTCCTTTGATTTCGGTATAATCGATATCCGCAGGGAGTAATTTTTCTTCCAAGCGTTTTGCTTTTTCGATCAATTCAAAGCCCTGCTTTAAGTACCCTTCATATTTTACTGTAATTTCCGCAGTTTCCAAAACGTCTTTGGCGTATTCGCTAAACACCTCAAATTCCGCCATGATATCCTTTAAGGGGATAGAGCGTTTAATCATATCCGCGTAGGAAACGCTGCTGCTCGGTTCGCTGTAACCATACTTCACTAAGAAGGGTGCGGCGTCCTTTTGAGGCACCCGTGTCTGAAACGAAGTCAACAATTCCTCATATTTTGCTTTACGGGCAAGGTATCTTTCGTAGCGTTCCTGGGTAACCAAACCGACCTCTTTGCCTTTTTCGGTTAAGCGGAAATCGGCGTTGTCCTGACGCAAGCAAATGCGGTGTTCCGCGCGTGAAGTCATCATACGATAGGGCTCGTCCGTACCTTTAGTAACGAGGTCGTCAATTAATACCCCGATATACGCTTCATCACGGCGCAGGGTGAAGGGTGGAAGCCCGCGAATCTTCAAAGAAGCGTTTAAGCCCGCCATCAAGCCTTGCGCTGCGGCTTCCTCGTAACCGGAAGTACCATTGATTTGTCCTGCTGTGTAAATACCTTCCACTTTTTTAAACTCTAGGGTAGGCAACACGTCAAGGGTGTTGATACAATCGTATTCAATCGCGTAGCCATAACGCATAATATCGGCGTATTCAAGACCTGCAATGGATGCGTACATTTCACGCTGTACGTCGTGGGGCATAGAAGTCGACATACCCTGCACGTACATTTCGTGGGTGTCCGCGCCTTCGGGTTCAATGAAAATTTGATGGCGTTCCTTGTCTTTAAAACGTACAACCTTGGTTTCAATCGAAGGGCAGTAGCGAGGCCCTGCGGAAAGGATGGTACCATCGTAAAGAGGGGAACGGTCCAAATTATCGTTAATAATTTGATGGGTTGTTAAGTTTGTATAAGTGAGATAGCAGGGGAGTTTGTTTTCAGGCGGAGTATCGTGCATGAAGGAAAAAGGATAAATATCCGTATCCCCATTTTGTACCTCGCACTTTGAAAAATCCACCGTTCGTCTATCCACACGCGCAGGCGTACCCGTCTTAAAGCGGCGTACCTGGAAGCCGAGCTTAATCAAACTGTCTGTCAAATGATTTGCAGGGGCGAAGCCGTTGGGGCCCGATTTTTGCACCACGTGGCCCGTAATGGTTTCACCATTGAGATATACGCCTGTACAAAGAATAACCGCTTGGCAGGCAATAATGCTGCCGTAATGGGTTTTTACGCCCGTACATTTTCCGTTTTCGGTCAAAATTTCCGTTGCTTCCGCCTGAATAATGCGAAGATTTTCGGTATTTTCCAATACCTGCTTCATTTCACGGTGATAGGCGTTTTTGTCCGATTGTGCACGCAAAGATTGTACAGCCGCGCCTTTACCAACGTTAAGCATACGGATTTGGAGGGCGGTATTGTCTGCGACAATGCCCATTTCACCGCCCAAAGCGTCGATTTCACGTACCAAATGTCCCTTTGCCGTCCCGCCGATGGAGGGGTTGCAGGGAAGGAAAGCGATGCTATCGAGGTTGAGCGTCAAAAGAGCGGTTTTTATGCCGGTGCGCGCCAAAGCAAGGGCAGCTTCGCAACCTGCGTGACCTGCCCCGACAACCACCGCATCTGCGGTATATTCAAGAAAAATTTTTTCGTTATTGCTCATAATGTTTTTATGGTGAAGTTTTTGTCTGCGACAAAAGTGAAGTTCTATAAGAGTGAAGTTTTGCTACGCAAAGTGAAGTTTTTTACCTATGGTAAAAAGTTGTGGCTAACATTTGTGAATGCGCGAAGCTAGCTACAAACACGTGGATGAAGACACCTTACTGCGTGCAACGTCAGGTTGCTCACTTTTTAAGTATGATGTTTTTGATGTCGTCGATTTCTTTAGAAATCTTATCATTTAAGGATGCTAATTTTTCCATCTTATCACGTGCGTACATAATCGTCGTGTGATCTCTGCCGCCCAAAATATTCCCAACGGAAACCAAGGGGAGGGAAAGCATTTCGCACATTAAATATGCGCAAATTTGTCTTGCTTTGGCAAGATCCGCGCGTTTGCCTTTGCCTAAAATATCCTCGCGCTTTTGGTTGAAATAGGTGCAAACGGCGTCTAAAATTTTGTCAGGAGTGATATCTTCTTCGTCTTCGGATTCGTTTACCGACTCGTTTAAAGCGCGCTTTGCGAGCGACAAAGTAATCGGCTCCTCGTGTAATTTACTTGCAAAAATAACCTTCGTTAAACGCCCTTCAAGGGTACGAACGTCGTGACCGGAGTCACGCGCCAAAAATTCCAACACGTCGTCGGTGATGATATACTTTCTATCTTCCGCTTTCTTTTTCAAGATGGCAATTTTTGTTTCCGTATCAGGCGGTTGAATGTCTGCAATCATCCCACCTTCAAAGCGGGTGCGCAAACGTTCTTCCAAGGTTGCAATTTCTTTCGGGGGGCGGTCGGACGTTAAAACAATTTGCTTGTTTTGCGCCGACAGCTCGTTGAAGGTATGGAAAAATTCTTCCTGTACCTGCGTTTTATTTTTCAAGAATTGCACGTCGTCGATCATCAATACGTCCACGTTGCGGTAGTGGAAGCGGAATTTTGCGCTATTTTTTTGCGCAATGGAATCGATAAACTCGTTCAAGAAATTTTCACAAGTGGTATAAAGTACCTTCTTTTCAGGGTAACGGCGGGAAATTTCGTTGGCGATAGCGTGCATAAGGTGCGTTTTGCCCAAGCCCGACTCGCCATAAATGAAGAGGGGGTTGAATACTTCACCGGGGTTTTCCGCAACTGCTTTTGCCGCTGCATAGACAAACTTACTGTTTGCGCCTGCTACAAACGATTCGAAGGTGAATTGTTTGTTGATAGGTGCGAGCTGAAAGCTTTCGGTTGCATCTTCTTCCTGCTCCATGGAAAATTCTTCACTGCCATCCACAACCAAACGGAAATCCTTTACACCCAAATCACACTTTGCCATTGCGTCACGGATTTTTTCCGCGTGCTTTTTCATGATGGTATTTGCGCCAAGCGGGGTTTCCGCTTTCAAAACGAGGACACGCCCGAGGATATCCACGGGCTCTAGCGTTTTGATATAGGTGTTGTAGGAAATGGGCGAAACGAGATTTTGTACCCGTTCGCTGATTTGTTTCCAGATGAATTGAAGCTGCGAATGTTCTGTCATTTTTTGTCCCCTGTTAAAATTATTTGTCGGAAGCCCTTATAGGGCTTGTGTTTTCCAAAATTATTTGATATAATTATAATACAAATCGAAAGGAAAAGAAAGCGATTTCGGCGGGTTTTTTGAGGATTATGAAAATAAAAAAGTTATTCCTTCAAAATTTTAGAAATTATGAAAGTGAAACTTTCACTTTTTCAGGGGAATTGAACGTCCTGTTCGGTAAAAACGGTCAAGGCAAGACAAATTGTGCCGAGGCGGTCTTTTACCTTTGCACGGGCGCATCCTTGCGTATCCGCCACGACAAACAGCTCATTCGTATCGGTGCGGAGTCCGCGCGTATTGTTGCGGAAGCGGAAAATCGCTACGGTAACGTGACGATTGAGGCGGATATCTACGAAAATAAGCGTGAAATCCGTGTCAATGGCAGTAAAATCGCCAAAAATGCCGACCTGATGGGGCATATCAACAGCGTATTTTTCTCCCCTGGGGAATTGCGGTTGATTCAAGACGGCCCTGATGAAAGACGGCGCTTTATGAATATTTCCATATCGCAAACTTCACCTGCTTATTATACGGCGTTATTGCGTTACAATAAAATTCTTGATCAACGCAATATGCTGTTAAAAAACCGAGATGCATCGCTCGTGTTGGATACCTTGCCAGTATGGGATGAACAGCTTTGTAAATATGCCGCAATCATCGTGCAAAAACGTGCGGAATTTGTGGAAAAGCTCGCACCTTACGCCCAAGATTTCCACGCTTATTTGACGGATGGGAAAGAAGATTTGGTGATAAAACCCGATAGAAAGTATGAGGGGGACGCCGAGGAAATTACAAAAACCTTACTTCGCAGGTTGGAAAATAATTATGAAAAGGATTTGCGTTTAGGTTATACGACGGTAGGGCCGCATCGTGACGATTTGGATATTTTAATCGGCGGTGTGGATGCGAAAGCGTATGCTTCACAAGGGCAAACCCGTACGGCGGCGCTTGCACTTAAGCTTTCCGAGGTGCAAATTTTTAAGGCTTTGTCGGGGGAATATCCTATTTTGGTGTTGGACGACGTTATGAGTGAGTTGGATTTACCTCGTCGGAAAAAGCTGTTAAAGCGTATTGAAGAGGTGCAAACCATCTTGACTTGCACCCATACCGAACGTGTTTTATACGGTGCGGAATGTAATAAGATTCGCATTGAAGGTGGTAAAATTAAAGGATAAGTATAAAAAAATTACGATTACACATTCTAAAAAGGAGCAAAAGAAGCACCCATGTATGCGATGAAGGGTGCAGAAGGGGTGTATAATGCGTAGAAGAAATCGGATAAAAGCGGCGGCGCTCTTTTTTGCGAGTGCCGTTTTTCTTTTTGCTTTTTTTGGCGTCAAAGCGGTAAAAACGTGCAAGGCGGACGGTTGTCCGTACGGTTGGGCAAAGCTTTCCTCTTACACCACCTATTTTAACGTGGAGGATAGGGGCAGGTGTGAGAATATTGCCATTGCGGCATCCTTGATTGATGGGGTTACAATCCAGGCGTATGGGGAATTTTCCTTTAATAAAACGGTGGGTCGGCGGTCGGCGGAGGCGGGGTTTCAACAGGCAAAAATCATTGTGAATGGAGAATACGTCTTAGGGGTGGGCGGCGGTGTTTGTCAGGTGAGTACGACCCTGTATAATGCCGCCTTGAAAAGCGGGGTTGCCATCACCGAATATCACCCCCATTCCTTGCGGGTTTCTTACGTTGCGCCTTCGCGCGATGCAATGGTGTCTAGCGATTGCGATTTGCAATTTTACAACCCGTACGCACACCCGATTTATATTACTGCACAGGTGTTTGAAGGGGGATTGCGCGTAACCTTTTTTGGAAAAAACGAAGGGGACAGGTACGAGATTATTAGCAATATTTTAACAGAAATTCCGCCGCCTGCGCCCATTGTCAAGGAGGGAGATGCGGATGAGATTTTGCGTTCGCCGAAAAATGGGGTAAAGAGTGAGATGTACCTTGAACGCTACCGAGGCGGGGCGTTGGTTTCGCGAAAACGCATGCGCGTGGATGAATATCGCCCAATTCAGGGAATTATCGCCAAAAAAATTGTTTAGGAGACAATAAAAATGTCGTCTAACGCTTGTCTTTTTTTAGAAAAAATGTTATAATAACATTGAGAAAATTAAAATAATAGGCGGAAAGACATTTTTTGAGAAAAAATAGAACTTTTCCGTAGGAAAAAAGGCAGGTTAACATGGAAAGAATTTACTTGAAAGAACTCAATGCGAACTATTCCAACTACGACGGGAAAGCCGTGACGGTAGCAGGTTGGGCAAAGACCATCCGCGATTCGAAAGCGTTTGGCTTTATCGAACTGAACGATGGTAGTTGTTTCAAAAATACGCAAATCGTATTTGAACGCGCAAATCTTGTAAATTACGACGAAATTGCAAAGGAAAACGTTGGTTGTGCGTTGATTGTGACGGGTACGTTGGTTGTTACCCCTGAAAATAAGCAGCCCTACGAAATCAAGGCGACGGAAATCAAGGTAGAAGGGGAATCGACCCCCGATTATCCCTTGCAGAAGAAACGCCACTCGGTAGAGTTTTTGCGTGAAATCGCTTACCTTCGTCCTCGTACCAATTTGTTTGGCGCGGCATTCCGTATCCGCAGCGAAGCGGCGATTGCAATCCATAAATTCTTCAACGATAGAGGGTTTGTTTACGTGCATACCCCTATCATCACGGGCAGCGACTGTGAAGGTGCAGGCGCAATGTTCCAGGTAACCACCTTTGATTTGGATGAAGTGGCAAAAAACGGCAAGCCCGTAGATTATAAAAACGATTTCTTCGGTACGCGTGCGGCTTTGACGGTATCGGGGCAGTTGAGTGCGGAAACCTACGCAATGGCGTTTGGTAACGTTTATACCTTTGGCCCTACCTTCCGTGCGGAACACTCCAACACGGCTCGCCACGCGGCTGAGTTTTGGATGATTGAACCTGAAATGGCGTTCTGCGATTTGGCAGGGGATATGGACGTTGCGGAGGCAATGGTAAAATACGTAATCGACTACGTATCCGAAACCTGCAAGGATGAATTGAACTTCCTCAATCAATTTGTGGATAAGGGGTTGTTGGAACGTTTGAAAAACGTATCCGAAAACGCATTCGTTCGTTTAAGCTACACCGATGCAATTGAGATTTTGAAGCAAAATGCGGATAAGTTTGACGATAAAAACATTTTCTGGGGTAAGGATTTGCAAAGCGAACACGAACGTTTCTTGACGGAACAAGTGTATAAGAAGCCCGTATTCCTCACCGATTATCCGAAGGAAATCAAGGCGTTCTATATGAAGCAAAACGATGACGGTAAGACGGTTGCGGCGGCGGATTTGCTCGTACCTGGTATCGGGGAGCTTGTCGGCGGTTCGCAAAGAGAGGACGATTACGACAAGCTTGTAAACCGCATCAAGGAACTTGGTATGAACCCTGAAGATTATTCCTGGTATTTGGATTTGCGCCGCTACGGCGGTACGACCCACAGCGGGTTTGGCCTTGGCTTTGAACGTATGGTAATGTACTTGACGGGTATCGCGAATATTCGTGACGTAGTGCCTTATCCCCGTACGTTCGGTGACCTCAAATACTAAGCAACCTGATATTAGATAGGTGTCGGGTATAGGTGAAGTTGTGGCTTTGCCACAGTGAAGTTGCACCAGGGGCGCAGTGAAGTTGTATTTTCTATACAGTGAAGTTTGCCCTGTGGGCAAGTAATTGCTGTTATAAATAATAGCCACAACTTTTTACAAAGTAAAAAACTTCACTTTGCGTAGCAAAACTTCACTCTGCAAAGAACTTCACTTTTATCTAAAAGATAAAAACTTCACTGCAAAGTGTCCGCTTTGCATAATGATACGGAGTATGAAAATTATGGTAAAAATTGTAATTGATGCAATGGGTGGCGATTATGCACCGAGAGAACAAGTGCTTAGTGCGGTTGCCGCATTGAAAAAAGATAAGGATTTATCGGTCATTTTATGTGGTGACGAAACGCAGATTAAGGCGGTTTTGTCCGAATGTAAATACGATGATAGCCGTGTGGAAATCGTACATACTACCGAAGTGATTACGATGGAAGAAATCCCCACCAAAGCGGTAAAAGCAAAAAAGGATTCTTCCACAGTTGTGGCGTTCCGACTCTTGAAGGAAGGTAAAGCCGACGGTTTGGTGTCTTCCGGTTCGACCGGTGCGGTTTTGACGGCTGGTGTGTTGGTGCTTGGCAGATTAAAGGGCGTGTCCCGTCCCGCACTTTGCCCCATCGTGCCCAACCATAGAGGGGAAGGTACTTTCATTTGCGATTGCGGTGCAAACCTTGAATGTAAACCTATCAACCTCGTGCATTTTGCCATTATGGCATCTACGTATGCAAGCGCAGTGTACGGTATTCAAAATCCTCGCGTAGGGCTTTTGAACAACGGTACCGAAGACCACAAGGGCTTGGCGTTACAGCAAGAAGTGAATGCACTTTTGAAGGAAACCCCTTCCATCAATTACGTGGGCAACGTGGAAGGGCGTGATTTGATGTTTGGTGACATTGACGTTATGGTTGCGGACGGCTTTACGGGCAATATCGCGATGAAGGCGGTAGAGGGTTGCGGTAAGACGGTTAGCACGATCATGAAACGTGAATTTAAACGTAACCTTTGGACGAAGCTCCGTGCATTGCTTTGCGGAGACATCATCAAAAAAATCCGCGGCAGCTTAGACTATGAAGCGGTTGGCGGCGCAATGTTCTTGGGGCTTAAAAAAGCGGTTGTAAAAGGTCACGGTAACTCGAAAGCGCGTGGTTTTGCCGTATGTATCGAACAAGCGGCGAACGCAGCTCGCGGTCAAATGGTGGAAAAGATCGGTGAAATTTTAGCCACTACCATGGCAACCGAAGAGAAGACGGAACAAGCGGAGTAAGATGGATTTTCCCATAAAAGAAATTGAAGACAAAATCGAATACACCTTTCAAAATAAGGCGCTTTTAAAAGAGGCTTTTACCCATTCCACCTATGCAAACGTTCACGGCGGCAAGGATAACGAGCGTATGGAATACCTCGGTGATGCTGTGTTACAGCTTGTGGTGACCGAATGGCAATATTCGCGCGATGCGCGTGCGGATGAAGGAAAAATGACCAGTCAACGTCAAAAATTCGTCTGTGAAGAAGCATTGGATGAAGCGGTGCGTGCCTTGGGTTTGCAAAATTATCTTTTGGTATCAGGGGGTAAGGCAAACGTCGGGAAAAAGACGATTTCCAGCCTATTTGAAACGGTAATCGCCGCCATCTATTTGGACGGCGGGTATGATGCGGCGAAGAAATTTATCGTCAAGTACGTGCGTTTGGAAGAACAAGCTTCGCCCGTAAATCATAAAGGCGCCTTGCAGGAATTTTTACAAAGTAAAAAGGAACAACCGCCCATCTACGAAACGGTAAAATCGGGCAAGGACAATGCCCCGACCTTTGTGACAAAAGCAGAGGCAATGGGTATGGCTGCTACAGGTGAAGGCGGCAGTAAACGAGAGGCGGAACAACAAGCGGCGCGCGCGTTGCTGGAAATGCTTACGAAACAACAGCGGTCGAGGTAAGATTTACACGGGATTGTTTCGGATATCAAGACAAAAAAGAAAAAATAAACAAGATATAGAGAATATCGTAAGGAGTATGCTTTGGATTTAAAGGAAATACAATTGGTCGGGTTCAAATCGTTTGCCGACAAAACAGTAATTCGCTTTGAAGAAGGCGTTACCTGTATCGTAGGTCCTAACGGATGCGGTAAGAGTAACGTTGCGGACGCCGTGCGCTGGGTGCTTGGTGAGCAGTCGGCAAAATCGTTGCGTGGTTCGAACATGCAAGACGTCATTTTCGGTGGTACGTTGGAAAGAAAACCGCAATCCTTCTGCGAGGTAACCCTCATTTTCGACAATGAAAAGAAGATTTTCCCCACGATGGAAACGTCGGAGGTTGCGATGACCCGCCGACTTTACCGTTCGGGTGAAAGTAAGTACCTCATCAACAACCAAGCTAGCCGTTTGAAGGATATCGTTACCCTTTTCCACGGTATCGGTTTGGGTAAAGAGGGGTATTCCATCATTGGTCAGGGTAAGGTAGAGCAAATTATGAACGCTCGTCCTGAAGACCGTCGTTTGATTTTCGAAGAAGCGATGGGGTTGATGGTGTACAAGCAGAGAAAGACGGAAATCGAAAGAAAAATCGACGATGCAAATGATAATTTGTTCATCTACCGTCAGCGTATCGATGAAGTAGAACGTCGTTTGCCGCACATGAAAAAGCAGGCGGAAGCTGCGCGTGAATACAACGAATATTCTCATTCGCTCAAAATCAATGAAGCGAACACCTACATATATCGTTATGAGAATGCGGAAAACGAAAAGAGCAAGTTCAAAAAGGACATTGCGGCGATTTCCGATAAAATCATTTCGCTCAACACGCAAATCGAGCGTATCAATCGTAAGTTGGAAGAAAACCGCGAAAAAATCAACCGCGCGGACGTTCGCTTGACCGAGTTGAACGACCGTCGTGTGGAACTTTCCGTAGGAAACGAAAGAAAGGACGGTGAATTGCGTTTGGCGCAGGAACGTATCCGTACCTACCGTTCGCAAATCGAGGCGGCGGTGGATATGCTTGCCGCAAACAAGATCCGTATCGGCGAAATTGACGATGAAATTGCACTTACGGGCAAGAAAAACGTCGAGGATAGCAAGCGTGTATTTGCGTTGGAAAACGAAATTGAAACGTTGCGTGTATCCGTGAACGAGTTGGATAGAAAGATTGAAGTGTTTGAAAAGCTGTCGGACGCAAGCCGTCTTTCCCAGCTTTCCGACGCGGATGAAATTGCCGAGATGAAGAAAAACCTCGGTACGATTGCCGCGCAAATGGCTGCAACGAAGGATCGTTTGAACGAGTTGAACGCTACTTTGAACAAGGCAATCGAAAGAAAGGAACGTCTCACCAGCGAGTTGGCGTCCGTCCGCAAAGATATGAAAAACCTGCGTGATTTCAGCTCTTCGGGTATCCGTGAATTGGAAGAAAAGCAGGAAGAAGCGCGCGAATTGCAGCTTACGATCAACGATTTCAACCAGGAATTGTTCAATGCAAACGGTCAGCTGGCATCCTTGCGTGAAAACCTTGAAATGTACATTAGCTTAAAAAACCGTTTTGAAGGGTATAAGGAATCGGTTAAGCGATTGCTCTCCATTTCCAAGACAAACCCCGAACTTTCAAAGCGTCATCGCGGCGCGTTGGCGGATATTGTATCCACTGACCAAAGATATGAAACGGCAATTGAAACGGCGTTTGGCGGTGCAATGCAAAACGTGGTTACCCCTACGGCGGACGATGCAAGATACCTCATTGAATACTTAAAACGTACCAACGGCGGTGTGGTAACCTTCTTGCCTGTTGCGAGTATGCGTCCCCGTCCCGATTCCAAGGAAATTCGCCGTGCGCTTGACGAACGCGGCGCAATGGGCTTGGCAACCGAACTTGTACATTATGACGATTACTACTACAACGTAATCAGCAACCTTTTGGGGAATACGTTGGTTTGTGATAATATTGCCAACGCAACGGCGATTGCGAAAAAGTACGGCAATATGTTTAAAATTGTTACCCTCGACGGTGACACCGTTGCAACGAGTGGCGCAATGACGGGTGGTAGCCGCGGTAGAAACGCAGGCTCGCTCCTTTCCAACGAACGTAAAATTCAGGAATGTAAAGACAACATTGCGCGTAAGCAAAAGTTGATTGAAAAGCTGAAGGCGGCGATTGCCAACAGCGAAGAAGAAAGAAAGGAAGCGGAAGAGGCGGTTGACCGTTTGCGTGAAAAATATCAAGGCGCAAGCAGTGAAATTGCAGGGCTTGTTCAACGTGAAACGGCGCTTTCACAGCAAATTGCTGAGGCGGAAAGCGATATCGAGATTTACAAGGAAGCCGTTGCGGATTTGACCCGTAAGCTCAAAGCGCTTGAAGATGAAGAAGCGAACTCTTCGCTCAGCGAAGAACAGATCGCTTCCCGTAGAAAGAGCGCGGAGGAGGAAATGGAAAGTCAGCGTAGCCAGTGCGAACGTTTCAAGGAAGAACGTATCGTGAAGAGCAAAACGCTCCGTGAATTAGAGGTGGAATACACCGCATTGACCTCACGCCTTGAAAAGCAAAAGGAAACCGTAGAGCGTTTGACCTTGGAAAAGGAAGAAATCGTCAAGCGTATTTTGGATATGGAATACGAAAAGACGGAAACGGAAACCAAACTCAAGGGTTTGGAAGCGGAAGCTGCCAACAAGGAGCTGACGGAAGAAGAACGTGCGGCGGTGCAGGCGATTTTGGACGAAATTAGCACCGTTACACAGCAAAAGGAAACCATCAACGCCGAACAAATCAGCCTTGAAGAGGAAAAGACAGGCTTGCAGGAAACCTTGACGAAGAGCTCGGACAAGCGTTATAAGTGCGAAATTGAAATCAGTAAAATCGACACCACGCTTGAAAACAGCCGTCAACGTATGGAAGAAGCGTACGAGCTGGATTATGAAGGCTGTCTTGCGTTCCGTGTAGAAAACTTTAACGTGGAAGAATCGGCTAGCTTGATTTCCGCATTGAAACGTAAGATTACGATGCTTGGTGCGGTAAATCCTCACGCTGTAGAAGAATATGATGAAGAACGTACCCGTTGCGACGAAATGGTTGGACAGCGTGACGACTTGCAAAAGGCAATTGACGATTTGCAGGCGGCACTTGACCAAATTCGTGAAGAAATGCTCCGTATCTTCAACGCAGGGTTCTATGATTTCAACGAAAACTTTAAGACGACGTTTAAAGAATTGTTTGGCGGCGGTAAAGCGGAACTTCAAATCGATTACGAGGGCGTAGAAGACCCTCTTGCGGCGGGCGTAGAAATCGTGGCTTGCCCTCCTGGGAAGAAACTTACGAAGATTTCCTTGTTGTCGGGTGGTGAACGTGCGTTGACGGCAATCGCGATCTTGTTTGCTATCTTAAAATCCAAGCCGATGCCTTTCTGTATTCTCGACGAAATCGAAGCGGCGCTTGACGATGCAAACGTGGATAGATTTGCTTCCTATTTGAAGAATTTCTCGGAAAATACGCAGTTCATCGTTATCACGCACAGAAAGCCTACCATGAACCAAGCAGATACCTTGTTCGGTGTTACGATGCAGGAAAAGGGTGTTTCGAAGATTGTATCGGTAAAACTTGCTGAGTTGAAGAGAAGCTCGGCGCTGGTACTGTAGAGTGATAAACAACGGATATACTTCGCATTTCATCGTTGTGCAACCTGACGTTGCACGCAGTAAGGTGTCTTTTCGTATGTGTTTATATATGATTTCGCGCATATTCACTTGTCATACCGACTGAGCGGAGCGAATGGAGTGTATCTAAAATATAATTTCATTAGGAGTAATATATGGGATTATTCGGAAAATTTTTCGGTGCGCTGAAAAAGACGAAAGACAATCTTTCGGAAAAGTTACGCGTACTGTTTTCCAAAAATAAATTAGGCGATGAGTTTTATGAGGAGTTGGAAGAACTCCTCATTTCCTCAGACGTATCCGTTTCCACTGCGGAAGAAGTGGTAGAACGTGTTAAGGAACAAGCCATTGAGGGCAAATTGAGCGACCCTGAATACGTTACGGGCTTGCTCCGCGGCATTTTGACGGATATTTTGGAAGAATCGGAGGTGGAACCCCCTTCCTATCCTTGCGTTATTATGCTTGTAGGTGTCAACGGCGTGGGAAAGACCACGACGGTTGGCAAACTTGCACACTATTTCTTGACCCAAAAGAAAACGGTTACGGTGGCGGCGGCGGATACCTTCCGTGCGGCTGCTAGCGAGCAGTTGTCTATTTGGGCGGAACGCGCGAAAGTGCGTATCGTAAAACACGAAGAAGGGAGTGACCCGTCAGCGGTTATTTTTGACGCCGTTTCCTCGGCGAAAGCAAAGGGTACGGACGTCGTCATTGTGGATACGGCAGGTAGATTGCACGTCAAAGAAAACTTGATGAACGAGCTTCGTAAAATGGATCGTGTGGTAACCCGTGAATATCCCGAAGCGGATTTCTTAAAGTTGCTTGTTTTGGATGCTACGACGGGACAAAACGCTGTAAACCAAGCACGCGTGTTTGATGAAGCGGTAGAACTTGACGGCATCGTATTAACAAAGCTCGACGGTACGGCGAAAGGCGGTTTCGTATTCTCGCTCGCGCAAGAGTTGGGTTTGCCCGTCCTTTTTGCAGGCGTTGGCGAGAAAATGGATGATTTGGAATTCTTTGATTCCAAGAGCTTTGTAGAGGCAATTTTGTAAAATCACGGCAGCAGGTATGCGTTGAGTTATGAAAATAGACATTTTAACCTTATTTCCCGAGATGTTTTCTGCCATGCAGGAGAGTATCCTTGGCAGGGCACAAAAATCGGGGAAGGTACAAATTAATATTGTCAATATACGCGACTACACCGAGGATAAGCACTTAAAGTGTGACGATTATCCTTTTGGTGGCGGGGCAGGTATGGTGATGATGGCACCGCCGATTGGCAACGCGATCGAGGCGCTTGACCCTGACCATAAAGCACGCCGCATTTTTATGTCGCCCAAAGGGCAAACATTCAAACAGCAAAAGGTGTTCGAACTTTTAGAATACGAGCATCTTATTTTGCTTTGCGGACATTATGAAGGGGTTGACCAACGTGTGTTGGACTTGTTCATTGATGAGGAAATTTCCATCGGTGATTACGTTTTGACGGGCGGTGAATTGCCTGCAATGGTTATTACCGATTGCGTTTCTCGCTACGTGGATGGTGTAATCAATACCTCATCGCTGGTGGATGAAAGCTTTTCGGATAACATGTTAGAATATCCGCAATACACTCGTCCGCAGGTGTATAAGGGGTTGGCTGTACCCGAAGTTTTACGCAGCGGCGACCATGCAAAGGTGGACGCTTGGCGCAGGGAACAGGCACTCGCCATCACAAGAAAAAATCGTCCCGACTTGTTGGGAGAGGATTAAACTATGAAAAATATACAATGGTTTCCGGGGCATATGACCCGCGCAATGCGCGATATGGAAGCGAAACGCGATTTGTGTGACGGCGTTATTTGCGTGTTGGATGCGCGTGCGCCAATTGCCACCGTGAACAAAAATTTGAAAAAAATTTTCGGTGAAAAACCGATTTTATACGTCTTAAATAAGGCGGATTTGGCGGACCCCAACAAAGTGGACGGCTTTATGAAATTTTTCGAGGGACAGGGCAGGTACGTGGTGAAATGCGATTCAACCAACGTTTCTACCAAGCGTATCCTTTTGCAAAAGTTAAATGCCGTCACCGAAGAAAAGCGTGCAAGGGCGCAGGCGAAGGGCTTAAATAGGACCTTCCGTTTTATGGTTGCAGGGATCCCCAACACGGGTAAAAGTACTATCGTGAACCTGTTGAGCGGACAAAAACGCGCAAAGACGGGCGACAAGGCAGGGGTTACACGCGACGTGCGCTGGCTGAAATGCGGTGCATTCGACTTGCTTGACACCCCTGGCACGATGCCCCCATCCTTCGACAATCAATATCACGCGCGTCATTTGGCGTATATTGGTAGTATTAACGACGATATTTTGGATATGGACGACGTCGCGTTGGAGCTTTTGGGCGAGCTTGCGGAAAAATACCCGCAATACTTGACCGACCGTTTTGGTATTACCGATTTTTCGGAAAAGTTGGGTATGTACGAACAAGTTTGTAAGCGCAGGGGCTTTATCTTCCGCGGCGGTGAATTTGACTACGAACGTGGCGCAAAAGCGATTATAGATGATTTTAGAAAGGGTAGAATCGGTAGAATTTGTTTGGAACAAGCATCCGATTATCCCGATTTTGATTTTTAAGTATGAAAAAAATTTGGAATGCAGAAGAAAAATTGCAATACGAACGTGCTTTGCAGGCGAAAGGTTATCGCTATATCGTAGGCGTGGACGAAGTGGGTAGAGGCCCTTTGGCAGGCCCTGTGGTTTGCGCGGCGGTGGTGATGCCTTTGGAGGAAGCCGACCTTATTGTAGGCGTGGACGACAGTAAAAAAGTGTCTGCAAAGAAACGCGAACAGCTGTCTGAACTTATCAAGGAAAAGGCAATTGCCTATACCATGGTTGAGGTGAGTGAAAAAACAATCGATGAAATCAACATTTTGGAAGCAACCAAGCTAGGGATGAAACGCGCGGTGGAATCGTTGGTTTTACCCGATGGTACAAAGCCCGAAATTGTCATCACCGACGGCAATATGACGCTTGACATTGACCTGCCGCAATTTAGTGTGGTGCATGGCGATGCACTTTCCTACTCAATCGGCGCGGCGAGCATTATCGCAAAGGTTTACCGTGACGGTATGATGGACGAATATGCAAAACAGTACCCTCATTATGGTTTTGAACAAAACAAAGGCTATGGCACGGCGGCGCACATTCAAGGAATAAAGGAGTATGGTTTATGCCCGATTCACCGCAGGACCTTCACAAAAAAGTTTTAGGCAGGAAGGGAGAAAAGCTTGTAGAAGCCTACCTCAAAAAGCAGGGCTGTAAAATTTTGAAACGCAATTATACTACGCCCTTTGGCGAGGCGGACCTCATTGTGGAAGATGGGGACGAAATTGCCTTTGTGGAAGTAAAAACGCGCGAAAGCGACGCTTATGGCACGCCTGCGGAGGCCGTGGATAAGCACAAACAACAACGCTACCGCCAAATCGCAAAATTCTATTGGATGAAGACCAAAGAAGAGCCAAATGCTCGCTTTGACGTGGCGGAAGTTTTCGGTGATGGTAGGATAGAATATATCAAGTACGCATTTTAATTTAATAGACAAGAAAAGCACCTTTTCGACAAAAGGTGTTTTTATTTTATGCAAAAGCGCATGATACAATCGTGTAAGAGGTCGCGCCTGTGGAAATTTATATCGAATATGTCTTAATAGAAAATTTCCTGTACGATTTTACGTTGCTTTGGTTGGCGTTTAGGGCGGCACGAGTAAAGGTGAACGGCTGGAGATTGAGCTTATCGGCGTGCTTGGGGGCGGTGTTTGCCGCCGTTTTTCCGTTATTGCGCATTCCACTTGCTTTGGGTACTTTGGCGAAAATGGCGATGGGGGCATTCATGTGTGTTTTGGCATTTGAACGCATTTCTACGCGGAAACAATGGGGGAAGTACCTATTGACGGTAATCTTGTTTTTTGCTTTCAGCTTTGGCTTTGGCGGTACGCTGTTGGTAGTGTACGGCCCCTTGTCGATGGGTGGAAAAGTGCCAAGCGGTTTGGTGTTTTTAGGTTTTACCATCTTATCGGCGGTGGGGGTGTGGCTCGTGAAACGCTTATATGCGCGTAGGGCGCTATTCCGCCGCGTTTACCCTTGTACGTTATGTATAGGGGGAAAGTGTATTCATACAGAGGGGTTTTACGATAGTGGTAACTTGGCGATGAAAAACAACCTGCCCGTGTGCTTTGTATCCCCTGTCCTTATATACGACCTTGTTGGGATGGAAATTTTAAAAGAAGGGGGGCAGGTATGTGATGAAATGCAAATTTCCACCCTTGCAGGTGAGAAAACTGTACCCTTATACGAGGGGGAAATAGAGGTGAAAGCGGACGGGAAAACCGTTTGCGTGCATACATATTTTGCGCCGAGCGCGCATATGATAGGACGAGAATACACCGTGCTGTTAAATGAGCGGTTGTTGGAGAGGGAGAGAATATGCGATTGATTGAATGGGTGAAAGGCTTTTTGCAAAGCGTATGCACGGAAGAGGTGACGGTGGATTATATTTGCGGTAATGGCGATGCCTTGCCTCAACCGCTGTCGGTGGAAGAAGAGGGGGAAATGTTGCGCCTTTTGGATGTGGAAACGGAAAAAGAACGTGCAAAGGCGGAGCTTATCCAGCGCAACTTGCGTTTGGTGGTGTATATTGCACGGAAGTTTGACAATACGGGTGTGGATAATGATGATTTGGTGTCGATCGGCACGATTGGTTTAATCAAGGCAATCAACTCTTTTCGATTGGACAAGAATATCAAGCTGGCAACCTACGCTTCACGGTGTATCGAAAATGAAATTTTGATGTACTTGCGCCGTACGGCACGCCTGAAAAGCGAGATTTCCTTTGATGAGCCGTTGAATACCGATTTTGAGGGGAACGAACTTCTTCTTTCCGACGTCTTGGGTACTTCTGCAGATGCAGTGTACGGGGATATTGAAACCAATGCGGAAAAGGAGCAGCTGAAGGAAGCCCTCAAAAAGCTGACGGATCGGGAACGAAAAATTATGTTTTTGCGCTTTGGTTTGGGTGGCGGCGAGGAGATGACCCAAAAGGACGTTGCTGACCTTTTGGGGATTTCACAAAGCTACATATCCCGTTTGGAAAAGAAAATTATCCTGCGTTTAAAAAAGGAAATTGCGAAGATGGAATAAGGGAAAAAGTGCGGAGTTAAAAACTTCACAGGTATAAAAAATAGTGTGGTTGCGCATACTCATCTCAACCCTGCCCCCTTGCTTTACATAAGCGGTCGTTGAAAATAAAACATGACGGTCGCTTACCAAAGGAGGCGAAAGAGTATGCAAAAGGTGGAAATTTGCGGCGTGGATACGTCGGGATTGCCCAAACTAACGGCAAAGGAGAATGAGGAGTTACTCGTTAAAATCAAACAAGGCGACAAGGTAGCGCGGGATAAATTTATTGTGGGGAATATGCGGCTTGTATTGTCGCTGGTCAAACGTTTCCGCATTAAAAACCTCGGTGCGGACGATGTGTTTCAGGCAGGGTGCGTGGGGCTTATCAAGGCGCTTGATGGTTTTGACCTTTCGGTGGGGGTGAAATTTTCCACTTATGCCGTGCCGATGATTATTGGGGAAATCAAGCGGTATTTACGAGATGGCAATTCCTTGCGTGTTTCTCGCAGTATCCGTGATATGGCGTATAGGGTGTTGAAGGCGCGCGAAATGATAGAGGAGCGGGATGAGGAGGCGACCATCGAGCGTATCGCGCAAGAGTTGAAGGTTGCTGAACGTGAGGTGGTATATGCATTGGACGCAATATCCGACCCGATTTCGATATACGAGCCGGTGTATAATAAGTCGGGGGATACGTTGCTTTTGATGGATCAGCTTTGCGATGAGAAAAATACGGACGAGGTATGGACGGAGCACGTTGCACTTGGTGAGGCGTTGGAGAAGCTAGGCGAACGAGAGAAGAAGATTTTATTTTTACGTTACTACGAGGGGAAAACGCAAACGGAGATTTCGGAAGAAGTGGGTATTTCGCAAGCGCAGGTTTCTCGGCTTGAGAAGAACGCCCTGCAAAATATCCGTTTGAATATCTCGTAAAAATGCACAAAACTGTATCTAGCGCGCATATACTATAATAAGGATATATGTAGGGGGGCAGGGTATGGAAGTCAGCTTTAGGGAGCTTCGTGCAAAAGAAGTGGTAAACACGCAGGACGGAAGAAAACTAGGTCGAGTGTGTGACGTGGCGCTGTGTTATCCTGAAGGGCGGTGGATAGGGTTGGTTGTGCCGAGCGGTAAGGGCTGGGGGAAGAAGCAGGAACTGTTTTTAGAACTTAGACATATCGTCAAAATCGGTGAGGACGTTATCTTGGTAAACGTAGGGTATCCGAGGGCGCAAAAAAACGATAAACGCAACCCTGGTATGCCCATTTCACCTCCACAAGGCGGTTATTACGGCGGTGGAAACGGTACGAATATGCCCAGCGGGCGTAATTTTGAAGAGTATGAATAAGGAAGGCGATTCATCGCCTTCTTTTATTTTTGCAAAAAGAAAACTTTGAAAAGGAGTATTGACAAACCTTCTTTTTGGTGGTAAAATATATTAAAAATATATTTTTCCTTTAATAGGAATTTATACAATAGCGTTGTTAGGGTGAAAGGGGATATAAAAAGCTGTGAAAAGATAAATTTCACCCATTTTTCACCCGAACTTGTCTTAATATTGACAAATTTTGGTTATTATTATAGTAACAAATCCTTTTTGGGGGTGCAAATATGAAAATTTTAATTGTTGACGATGAAGAAATGATTCGCGGTGTTCTGCGCGAATATATCGAATTTGAGGGTAACGAGGCATGTGAAGCTGCCGACGGTATGGAAGCGGTAAAACTTTGCCGTGAAAATGATTACGACCTTATCTTGATGGACGTTATGATGCCTCATCTTGACGGTTTTTCCGCAGTGAAGGAAATTAAAAAGGCGAAGGATATCCCTGTGATAATGCTTTCCGCACGCGGTGAAGAGTACGACAAGCTGTTTGCGTTTGAGCTTGGCGTAGACGATTACGTAACGAAGCCGTTTTCCCCCAAGGAAGTAATGGCGCGTATCAATGCGGTGACAAAACGTCGTGCCACCAAGGCCACGGGCAATGAAATCCTCAAGTTCGAGGGCTTGGAAATTGATATGGCAGGCAGAAACGTGTACGTGGACGGCGAAAAAGCTGAGCTTACCCCCAAAGAATACGAGCTTTTGTTCTATCTTGTACGCAACAAAGGGATTGCTTTGACGCGTGA
>JAFVQP010000107.1 GCA_017504735.1 Clostridia bacterium
AAGCTCGGTAAACGAGCCGTCTGCTTGCTTGTTAAAGCGCATAAACACGTCGTTCCAAATTTCAAGGAATGCGCCGCAATTACAGTCGGGATTACAGCTAGGCGAACACTTGGGTTTACGAATTACGAACATTTCCGTGTCCGTACCGCAAGGGCCGGTCAAACCAGCAGGTCCCCACCAGTTATTTTCACGGGGCATGTAATAAATATTTTCTTTTTTGATACCTGCCGCTTCCCACAAAGCCGCTGCTTCGTCGTCGCTGGGCAACGTTTCGTCGCCGCCAAACACCGTCACAGCAAGCTTGTCCGAAGGGATATTGAGGTATTTTTCACCCGTTAAAAACTCATAGCTCCAAGGAATCATCTCCTTCTTGAAATAATCACCCAACGACCAGTTGCCGAGCATTTCGAAGAAGGTACAATGTCTTTCGTCGCCCACATCGTCAATGTCACCCGTACGCACGCACTTTTGTACGTCCGTCAAGCGGGTACCAGCAGGGTGTCTTTCACCGAGCAAATAAGGCACAAGCGGATGCATACCTGCCGTCGTAAACAATACGGTAGGGTCGTTTTCGGGGATGAGGGATGCGGAAGGAATCACCTTGTGACCGCGATCCTTAAAGAAACCGAGATATAATTCTCTTAATTCTTTCGCTTTCATAAATCTATTTCCTCTTGTTAAATTTACACTGTCCAAGCAGGCTTTACACGCGCCTGCATTTTACATTATATAATCAAATGCGTATTTTTGTCAAGCAATATTCTCAAAGTTTTGTCAATTCGTAGCCCGTTTTGCTATCCTTTACCGCATAACCAAGCTCTGCAAGCTTATTTCTAAGCTCGTCACTCTTTGCCCAATCACGGTTCAAACGCGCCGTCCAACGTTCTTCCGCCACCGCTTTCACTTCTTCAGGGATAGCCACCGTATTTTTTGCTTCGTACCAAGCTTTATATTCGCCCGCATTCTTCACAAACAAGCCAAGAAGCGCGTAGGTCTTGCGGATTTGCACAGCCATCGACAGCGCAACAATCAAACCTTTTGTATTGCCTTCGGAAAGCTGCTTTTTAATTTCCTTAAAGTAGCCAAAGAGGTTAGAAAGGGCAAGCGCAGTGTTAAAATCATCGCTCATGCAAGCGTTAAATTCGTCTTCCACCTTTTGCGCCGCTGCCGCCGCCGTTTCCGCATCCTCGCCTTCAATCGTCAATTCCATACCCTTCAGCTTCTTCATTACCGTTTCCAAGGTAGCAAGAACGGTGTAGAAATCGTACAGATGCTTTTCCGCATCGGGGAACAAATCGTCCGTAATGTTGATATCGTTGCGGTAGTTGGTTTGCAAAAGGGCAAATTTGATGGCTTCGTCGGAATATTTTTCGAGCAGGTCGGCAAGAAGCAAGCTGTTACCCAAAGACTTGCTCATTTTTTGTCCGTTTACCTTAATCAAGCCGTTGTGCGTCCAATATTTTACAAACTGTTTCCCCGTCAAGGCTTCCGTTTGTGCAATTTCATTTTCATGGTGAGGGAAAATTAAATCGCGCCCGCCGCCGTGAATGTCAATTTGGTCGCCAAACGCTGCACGGTTCATTGCGGAGCATTCGATATGCCAACCGGGTCTGCCCTTACCCCAAGGGGATTCCCAGAAGATTTCCCCTTCCTTCGCACTCTTCCAAAGCGCGAAATCGTAGGCGTTTTTCTTTTCGTCGTCGTTATCCACACGCACACCGTCCAAGGCATCTTCAATGTTGCGGTTGGACAATTTGCCGTACCCAGGGAAGGATTCAACGTCAAAATACACGTCGCCGTTCTTCGTAGGATATGCATGTCCTTTCTCAATCAAAGTGCTGACAAAACCGATGATATTGTCAATGTTTTGGGTTGCCTTTAACCATACGTCAGGGTCGTCCACGTTAAACTTATCCATGATGGTATTGATGTTTTCAATCATCATCTCCGCATACTTATCCGCAGGGATACCCGTTTCGTGGGATTTTGCGATGATTTTATCATCCACGTCCGTGTAATTACGTGCGTACGTCACGTCGTAGCCCTCTTTCTTTAAATATTTACGCATGATATCGTAGATCAAGGCTTGATAGCCGTGACCAATGTGTGCTTCCCCCGACACCGTAATACCGCACGCGTACATTTTTACACGAATGCCTTCCAAGGGAACAAATTCTTCTTTTCTCTTTGTGTAGGAGTTGTAAATTTTCATATTTTTACCTCATAAACGCATACATGGTATGCCCTTTTTATTCTTTTTCGTTATTTCCCGCCTCTTTCGCTTCATGGGAAAGCGCCACGGTTGCCGTAATCCCCAAATGCGTTTTATCCTCTTCTTTCGGGTCGCGGATACGCACGATACGCGCAGGTATGCCTACAACGGTTGCATAGGGAGGCACTTCCTTTAATACAACTGCGCCTGCGCCGATTTTCGCACCCTTTCCAACGGTAAAGCCGCCCAACACCTTCGCGCCTGCGGAAATTACCACGTCTTCCATAATCGTCGGGTGACGTTTTCCACGTTCCTTGCCCGTACCGCCAAGGGTTGCCCCTTGATAAATCACCACGCCGCGGTGTACCTCGGCTGTTTCGCCGATCACCACCCCCATACCATGGTCGATAAACACGCCCCCTTCAATTTTTGCCGCAGGGTGAATTTCTATCCCTGTAAAAAATCTCGCCACCTGGCTGATGATACGCGCCAACAGCTTCCATTTGATTTTATGGAAGAAATGCGCCACGCGATGCCACGATAAGGCATGCACCCCCGCATAGGTGAGCCACACTTCCAACGAATTTCGTGCGGCTGGATCGTTTGCTTTCGCCGCTTTGATATCGTCACGTAGATTTTTAAACCACATATTCCACCTCGCAACGGATCCTGTCCCAAAAAAATAAAACGCCTCTACATCGCTGTAAAGGCGTCCTAAAACGCTGTCCCACTTTACTTTAGGAAGCCGTCGGCTTCCCCTCTTCGCCCGATCACGGAGGCAACCGCAGAGGATTAGTCTGACCTACAAACGCGGAAACGCACGTTCCCAAGCTCTTACCACGTCACGCTTTCAGCCTATGGCGTGCCTCTCTGTTTGTGTAAAAATGCAAGGTACT
>JAFVQP010000108.1 GCA_017504735.1 Clostridia bacterium
CGTTGAATTGCTTAATATTTCGGGGAAAAGTGCATATCCCTGTATTGTATAATTGTTTTTCTCAATGGGTGATAATGCCGTCCATAATTTAACCGTCGCAGGGACAACTGTTTCCTCGATATTTTCCTCGTTTGCCCACCAAAGGCTTTCCCCTGCCTTCAGTTGGCTTTTATAATATTTTGCAACGGGGGAAACGGGATTTTCCATAGAACGCAATTCGTCATAAGAAATTCCCATTTTATCGAAAATTGTTTCGCCTTGCGCCAATTCCATATTGATTTGATAACGTGGGTAATGCGTAACGGAAATTCCTGCTAAACATTCTTCGTAAGGACGGCTTTTAAACTCAACGGGACTACCAAGTTTACCGAATGTTAAAAATATGCGTTCAACGTTTTTATCTCTTGTCGATTCCAAAATACTACTGCCGATAGAGTGCCAATAATTTTTATTGGTGCTTTTTACTTCCACTCCAAAAAATTTATTAGCAACAATATCAGGGAAAGATGCGCCCGAAACCAACTGTATTGTATTTTCAAATACAGTATTTTTCGTCGCTTCCCGTACCGCATCGCATACATCAATTTCTAATTGTGTACCATTGCGATTGGCGTAATATTTTTCTTTTGTACTCGCATCGCTATTTAATATAAAATCCGTTTTTTGCATTATGGATTTAAACTCTTCAAGCGTGGGTTTATTATTTTCGGATATTATCATATTTAATCATTTGTAAGAAAGAATTTATCCCATTTTTCCGCAAGGTGTTTTGCGATATTATAAGCCAATACGCAGGGTACGGCGTTACCGATAATTTTATAGGCATCACTTGACGATACACCAACATTTTCATTAGTTCGCTTTAAAATAAATTGATAATCGTCGGGAAAAGTTTGTATTCTTGCACACTCACGAACGGTCAAACGGCGTTCTTGCAAGCCTTGTTCTAATTCATCAAAAATTATACCGCCGTGTTCTGCGGATAAGCGCCTAAATTCGATATTCCCGTGATGTTCAGAACGTATAGTCGGGGCAATGGAATCTATCTTAATTTCCGCTTGTCCTTGACAATGTTTCCCCATAAATTTCGCTTTGGAATAAATTTTCTGCGAGGCATCCGTAGAAATGGGCGGCTCGTCTAACTCTACAAAGGCTTTTCGACAGCTTACGGGTGGCATAAGCGTATCGCCTTTTATTGTATAAGCGTGTGTTTTCGGAGGATAAGGATTGTATTCACTCGGTATAACTTTCTTTTTCAAGGCTTTTATTGCATCTTGGGTTAAAGCCGATTTCTTAAAGCCGAAAAAGATAACTCTTTCTCTTGATTGCGGTACCCCATAATCTGCGGCGTGTAAAACTTGTGCAGGAACGACAATATACCCGTTTCCACCAGCCTTTGAAAAATCACGCTCGATAATTTCTTTTACATCTTCAAGATTTGTTAAACCTTTTACGTTTTCTGCAATAAATAGTTTCGGCTCGGTTAAAGTGATAACTTCGCGCATCCACATATATAATTGTCCGCGACTTTCAATAGAAGGTTCGCCTACTTCAAGAATTTTCCCGTCGTGGCTTTTTTGAGAATTAAACCCCAAACGCTTCCCTGCGATAGAGAAATCTTGGCAAGGGAAACCGCCAGTAAGAATATCAATATTTTGCGGAAATACATTTTCGCCTTTTTTAGCTTTTTTGACTAAATCAACAATACTTTCAATATGGTAAATGGAATTTGCATCTTGTTTTGTCTTCCCAAAATAAGAAACCCAAGCTGCCTTTGCATCGGGGCGAATATCATTTGCAAAAACCGTATCAAATCCCGTCTTTTTAACCCTAACCCATTCGCCGTGTTCCATTTCAATCCAATCGGGGTGCAATTTACTGTTTATAGAAACTTTTAAACAGTCAAAACCACCCTCAAATCCTATATCCATACCACCACAACCCGAAAACAGGGATAACACGTTCATCGCCGATGCTCCTTTTAGTCTTATAAATATAATTATAGCACTATAAGACTAATAAAGCAAGCGTAAAAGACTAATAGAATTTACAAAAATATCGTAAAATTAGTTGTATAAGGCTAAATGAGGTGATAAAAATGGATGTCGGCGAGCGTATAAGACTATTAAGAGAAAAGGCAGGTTTTTCTCAAAATGAACTTGCAGGGAGAGCGGATGTTTCTCAAACGCATTTGCGCCGCGTAGAACTTGGGCAAGCAGGTATTACTGTTGACCATTTGCAAATGGTTTGTGATGCATTAGGTATTACATTAAAAGAGTTTTTTGACGTTAATACAAGTCAAGACGATTTTGTGGGCGCAATCGCCAACCTTACACCTAAACAGAAACAACTTTTAATCGCATTTTTAAAAAGTTTATAACGAAAAGCACCCCCTGTATTCAATGGGGGGGGCGCAACTTTACATTAATGAATCGTTTAATTGTCAAGCTTTAGTGTAAATATCATTTAAAAATGATAGAACGAACAATAAAAGAAATGTTTTTTCCATCCAACTCACCAAAAAAGCACAGGAACTTCTCCTGTGCTTTTAATTTCATTTCTACCACCTATTATACAAACTCTAAATCCGATTCCACAATCACAACGTTCGTGGACTGCGACAAATATTTTTCCGCCTGCAACTCAAACACGTACGCTGTTACGTCCTCAGGAAGCTTATACGAATAAACTCCGTCAACCGCCTCTACCTCTACGGTTTGCCATTCCCACTTGTGGCTATCCTCATCCTTCGACGTCGTATAAACAAAATACACCGCATTGAAAACTTTGTTTTCATACTGGAAGGTCGCAACGCCATCTTTCACAACAATATCTTCCACCAAGGTCATCGTCGGCTGGTTATACAAAACGTGTTGGAAGAATTCGTACGTTTCCCCCGCTTTCGGCCAATTTGCATGCGGCAAATTTCTTCTTTGCGAGTAAAAAACCTTCCCCTTCACCAACGCCGCGGATTGTGTGCGGTTGTAGGTGGAGAAATATTCATCATCCAACCCCGAAACAAACAACATAGGCTTTGTCGCATAAGGCAAATACGAGGAAGGATCGTACAATTCAATCCACTTATCCTTGTTTTCACCGCCAAACGTACCCGATTTCGTCCAAGTCGTATCACGATACAAATAACCGCAACCATTTAAAGGTGCAAACGCCGCAAAGCGCTTATCTACCCCCGAAACCAGGCAGGTAACGTATCCGCCCCAAGAATTCCCCGTCACAACAATGCGGTCTTCATCCACATTATTCATGGAACGTAAAATATTATTACACATCACTGCATTATACACCGCATGGTACGCCCACGCATCATAGGGATTTTCCACACCGTCTAAATTCGACCCAACGTAAGTTTCTTTGGGGCCCGATTCGGGGTTGTCCACCTTGTTAAGATTTTTATCAAGCTGATGTCCGAACACGTCAAAAGCCAAGGCAACGTACCCCTTGCCCATCCAATATTCCATCCATTCTTGACTGACAGTACCACCGCCGCCGTGAATCAACAAAACCGCAGGATAGCCATCTTTAGGTTTTTCCGTTATAGGAGTGCCCACCGCCGCAAACACCCACGTGCTGTCCAAATCCCCGTAAGGTGCCGACTTAAATTTGAAGGTCTGAATATTTGCCCCCAAGTAAACGTCCGTTTCCTTTCTTTCCACCTTCACGTCAAACATGGTTTTCGTATCCCACAAAAGGTCGCTTTTTACAACGTCTTCCATTTGATAGAGGGGAGCATCCTTCTTTTCTTCCACCTCTACCGAGTTGCTTTGCGACGAAGAGGCGGTGCTATCCCCAAAAAACGAAGGGATACTACAACCCGAACCCAATAAAAGTATAAATGATAAAACCGCGGCAAGATATTTTTTCATCGTGAAATCCTATTAAATATCCTTTTTAAATATGATGCCGCCATTATACCATACAACTTTTATGCTGTCAAGTCCATTTTTCTAAGCTTGACACCAACCCTACGCAAAAAAGAGAGCCTTCGCCCTCTTTTTTCCGCTTATAAATCTATGCGAGTGTATAATCCCCCTTAAGATACGGGCGCCTTTTTTGATTGCATTGTCGCATTGCACTTTTGCGTTTCCTCGCGTTCAGACAATTCACGAAGGCGATTGACGTAAGCTGCGTACTCCGCTTCCGTAATTTTCGGTACTTTACCACGGCTATTTTTATCCGTTTTACTCATAAAACTTCCTCCATTCGGATTTTTTAAGAGTATGCCCTTTTTTCTTTTTTTCTATTCTTAAAGGGGAAAATCCCACCGCGCTTAAAACACGATACAAATCACGTTCCCCTTGCCGTCGTTGACAATTTTCGAAACCGTCCTGCGCATCTTTTTACGCAATTCCACGGGCATTGCGTTGGTTTTACCCGATAGTTCATCCCCCATCAACGACCGCAACGATTTCCCAAAAATATTCGTTTCCCAAACTTCCTCGCCTGCATCATAATTTTTCAAGGTTTCCGCCACAAATTCCTCACCCTGCTGTTTCGTGCCGATGATGGGATTTACCGAACCCATCACGTTCACCTTCACAATGTGATAACTAGGCGCTTTCGCCCTAAATTGCACACCATATCCTACCCCCTTTTTCACAAGCTGAGGTTTTTCCAGGTTGTAATCCGTTTCATCGGGATACACAATGCCGTAACCGCTCTCCTCTGCCTCTTTGAAAGCGTCCTTCACCTTGTCATATCCTCGTTTAATGCGTGACAATCCCTGCACGTAGCGCATAAGTGCCAAATCATCTTCAATAACGTCCTCGCACGCATCACTGAGCGTTTCGTAGAACAAACCGCGTTTCGCGTCTATGGTAATTTCCACGTTTCCCTTCCCTAAGTCCATACGGATTTCATCGGGATTGATAAAACCGCTGTCCTCGTCAAAGAGTTGTTCCATCGCAAGACAATCGCGCATCGTGATCGCGTGCGCCGCCTTTTTCACCGTGGAAAGCAATTTTTCCACCGTTTCATTGTCCTCAGGCAAGGCTTGCAACCACTTTGGCATTTTCACGTCAATGCGCATCACGGGGAATTCAAAAAGCGCCTTTTGTAAGACCTCACAAAGCTCCGCTTCCCCCATCATTTCGACGTTCAACGCAACCACGGGTGCCTCGTATTTACTTTCAAGCTGATTTTTCAACTCTGCCTGCCCCTCAGGATTTTTACAGTTTAATACAATCACGAACGGCTTTTTAATCGACTTCAATTCCTGTACAGCCCGTGCTTCCGCACCCTCGTAATTTTCACGCGGAAGCCCCGTCACGCTACCGTCCGTCGTCACCAATACCCCGACGGTAGAATGTTCCCGTATTACCTTTTCCGTGCCAAATGCCGCCGCCTGCTCAAAGGGCATCGGCGCATCTTGCCAAGGCGTCTTCACCAACCGAGGCGCGCCGTCTTCCTCAAAACCGCTGGCGCCATCCACCGCAAACCCAACGCAATCCACCAAGCGCACCCGTGCTTCCGCCCCTTTCGCAACCGAGATTTTTGCCGCTTTCGCAGGCACAAACTTCGGTTCCGTTGTCATCACGGTTTTGCCTGCCGCCGCTTGGGGTAATTCGTCCACCATCACAGACTTTTCCGCACCGTCCGCCTGCGGCAGCACAAGCACCTCCATAAACCGTTTAATAAAGGTAGATTTCCCCGTCCGCACAGGCCCAACCACCCCGATGTAAATATCACCGCCCGTGCGGTTTGCAATATCCCGATACACACTGTAATTTTCCATCAACGACCTCCCATCGTGATTTCGCGGCATTTTTACGCAAGAAAAAACCCCGCCGATAATCTTTTACGATTTACCTTATGCGGAGTTTTTTTCAATTATACCATTTTTCAGCTTTTCAATTCCGTTTTCGAGCTTGCCGCCTCAATGGCGATATAATCCTTATCAGCGGTAAAATCACGCGGCTCGTTATACTCGCCGCCAAGCGCCTCAATGGCGTACTTCAGCTCTTGAAATTCCACAAAACCGATACTTCTATCCTCAATACGGCGAAGTAAATGCGGCAATGCTCGTTCATCGCCATACGCCGCGAGATAACCAGCGCACAATGCGCTTTGCGCATCCTCAGCCGCTAAAAATGCCTTTAAAAGCAGGTCGTACACACAATCATCTCTCTCCTTGACACGAGAAAGAATTTCCAACATATACCCCGTCGCAATCCCTTTTTGATAGGTTTCAAGCGCCAACCCCTTCACCTCGTCAGCGTGCAAGCGGAAAATATCCGTGACGTCACTGCGAATATCCTCATCCAAGCGATTTTCCGTCAAAATTGCAAAATATTTCTCAAAGGCGTGCGCATCGTCACCAATCAAATTGATGGCATACGATACCGTTTGCGTATCCTCGCTTTCCAATAAGGGTAAGAGTATTTCCGCTTCGCCACGGCTTTCAATTTCCGCACACAAAAATTCAGGCACGGGCACGTCCTCGCGAAGATGCGCAGAAAGCGTTTCCGCAAGCTGTTCATTCGTCATTTTTGCGTAATATTCCTTGGGGGTGCATTTGATTTTTGCAACGTAGGTATCCCCAAACTTTTTATACAGCTTCGGGATAACGTCTTCCCATTGCTTTTCGGTGTACTTATTTTTATTTTCTTCCATATATTGGGTTAATTTTTTATCAAAAAGCCCGTCAAAATCAATCAATTTCATCCTTCTTTTCCTCTTCTTCAGCATCTTCGTTTGCGCCAGCCGCCGCCGAAAGCAATTCGCTCACTCTTTCCACGTTTGCGTCAAACGCCGCCGCAATCATTTCAGGGTTATTGCCAAGCTCCTTCAAGCCAGCCAATAAAAACATCGCGCACGCCAAATCATCCGTACTATCCACCAGATCCAACGCATTGTTGTCCGACAACGCCTTGTATAAGTTTTCCGCCGCTTGTTGCAGCTTCTCCCCATACAAATCACGGATTACCATAAATTTTGAAGCCACCTTGGCAAACGCTTCGATAAAACGTTTGCGGCGCTTTCTTCCAAGCGTAATACGAGGCAGGGTCAAACGGCGGTAAATATTACACAGCACCAAGCCCAGCTCCCTCTCCTCGTTTCGTTCAAGCAACATACGCAAGGTTTCAATCTTCAAAACGTCCGCGACCTCGTAATCGAGCATTACTTCCTCGATAAACTCATCAGCGCACACGTGTACAGCCGTCACCAAGCCCAAATATTGTAGCTCGTGATCGCTGCCGTCCATCTCGTCAAAACACCACTTAAAATACCCATCGTGCAAGGCAAGCAAACCAAACAACTCCGCATCATCTTTCGGAGCTTTCCCCATCGTAATAAGGGAATGGCAACGTTTTTCACGCTCTTCCTGCGGTAAATGGTAAAAATAGGTAAGTTCGGGCGCATCGCCCCCTTCCTCTTTATACATGCGCAAGGCAAGCAAATAATATTTTGCAACTTCCGCATCGGGATATATCACGCAAAGGTCGGAAAGTGCCTTAATTGCCTCATGCAATCGGCCGCTCTTATATGCGGAAACCCCTTTAAAATACAACATTCTACCATCGTAAGGTATCTTTTTATCCAGCTTGCAAAAGGTTTGATAGGCTTCTTCGTGTAAATCGTTTTCACAACAAACGGTGGCAATTTTATACAAATCATCCTCTTCTTCCGTTTGAATTTCCGTCAAGCGGAGTGCCAACGCCTTACTTTCCTCTTTCCTGCCCTGTTCTAAATACACAGCGGCAAGCGTGGCGTGCGCGCGAAGGTTGTTCGGTTCGTCCTCTAAAAGCTGTAAGCACACCTTTTCCGCATCCGCAGATTTCCCTGACAGTAAAAGCGCAACCGCCTGCATTTCCATCGCCTGCGCGTATTGTTTTGAACCCCTTTCTACCTTATCAAACTCCGCAATGGCACGTTCCAAATCCCCCACCTTTAAGGCTTTCGACCCCAAGTTTACCTCTTGAGAATAATCGGCAAGGCTCGGTGGATAGACAAAGTGGAACTTATCCTTTTTATGCGTTGCAAACGCCTCGGCAATATCAATTTTCGTTTCCTCGGACAGCATATCGTCCGCATCAATTAACTTGTTATAGTAGTACGCCGATGCGCTTTCCTGCCCCAAGCTGAGGTAATTGACCGCCAGCCCCTCGTAAACGTCGGGCAAGTCGGCTTCCTCGGCAACGTCCAAGAAACGGAACCACCAATTTAACGCCGTCCCCTGCAAATTCATTGCCTCGTAAATATCGGAAAGGCGCACAAAAATATCTCCGTCGCCGCCGTATGCGTTCAACTGCTTGTACGCAATCCGCAGCGCGAATAAAAAATCCCCTTCGTTGTAGAATTTGTCCGCAAGCATCGACAAACGCTTGCGGCTAAAATCAATTTTTTGCACCTTATTATCTTTCATAAACCAAAGCTGTCATTCTTTCGGAAACAGCAAATCCGCATCCTCGTTTGTAAATTCGTAATCGGTATTGCAGTAATGGCAATGCACCCTTACCGCACCGTCCTCTTCTATAATTTGCCGCATTTGCGCCTCGCCAAGCGACACCAAAACACGGGTTAAATACCTGCGCGAACAGTTACACTTATACGCCGCCTTGCGTTCCTCAAACACCATTTCATCCGTTGTGAAATTTTGCTTCGCGCTTTCTACTACGCCCTGCAATTTTACCGCCTGCAATAGGCCCTCTAAATCGGCGTCTTCCACCTTTTTTAACACATCTTCATCCGCAAAAGGAAGGGGCTGTAACGCCACAAGTCCCGCAAAGGTGCATACGCCGTTTTCGTCAAATTCCACCGCCGTTTTGATACGGGTAGGCAACTGTTCGCTGATGCGGAAATATTCTTCAAATCCCTCGTCCAAGCCCCCGTTTTCAGGCAAAGCACACGCACCTACGAACGGACGGTTGTACCCGTCGTCGCGAATGATGGTAATCGCCGCATTTTGCCCAAGACAAACGCGCTCCGCTTCTAAGGTAGCACCGCCTTCCGCATTGGTATTTCCGATAAAACCGCGGATATGCAGTTGTTTGTTGCCCGATACGCCGATTTCGCCGCTCGTGCCGTCCCCTTTCAACGAAAGGGAAATTTCACCGCGCTCATTCTTCAAACATGCGCTCATAAACGTCATCAAGGAAAGCGCTTTGCCAAACACGTACGCCGACGCCGCCGATAAGCGGTGTAAACGCGCCCCCGTTTGCACCATTTCCGTCGTATTTGCAACCGTCAAAGACACTTGACCATCGTATATTAAGGTGCGAACCAAATTTTTCATACTCACCTCTTTTGCGCCAAAAAGCAAATTCTGTCACTCGTCGTCTTATCCGTGCCCAAATATCCTTCCACCTCAAGCACGGTAAAGCCGTTTTGTTCTAATGCGGCAATCATTTCCTCTTCCGTATAGGCGTATTGACGATGTGTTTCGTCCAAGCGCTGATACGAACCGTCCGCATTTTTTGTAAACAAAGTCACCTCCATCGTCACCCCGTCCTCTTCAGGCCGGTTAAAGCTGAGATAGGTGATTTCCTCGCGATCGTCCACCGAAACAGTATTTGCAACTTTTTTCTCAATTTTCCCCTTCGAGCTGATATCAAACAGGAAAATCCCCCCTTTTTTCAACGCGCCTCGCACGTTTTTAAAGGCTGCATTCAATTTTCCTTTAGGGATATAATTCATACAATCGTTGATTGCGGTCACGAAATCGTAGCGTGCGGGCAATTTCATTTTCGTGATATCCCCTAAGATATACTCACCTCGCGCACCCTGTTTCATCGCCGTTTCCTGCGCAAAATCTAACATTTCTGCAGAAATATCCATCCCTGTCATCGTATAGCCGTGCTTTTGAAAAGCGCGCGTAAACCAACCGCCGCCGCACCCCACGTCCAAGCCCATACTTAAAGGATAGTGTGAAAGCTTTAAAATTAAATACTGCGACCAATTTTCATAGCCGCAGTCATCATTGAGATATTCAAACCATTTTGCGAGGTGGCTGTACGCCGATTTCTTTTCCATGGCAATCCCCATTATGACGCATAAAGCGAGGGCTTTCGCCCTCTGCTTTATTCTTCGTCTTTATTTTCATTTAAAATTCTCGGAGGTTTCTTGGCACGTTTTTTCTTGCCCTTCATATCCTCTTCTTGTAAAGCACGTTCACGTTCATCAAACTGCTTATTGTATTCCACGTAACGCAAATCGTTTTTATGTTCTTCCGCATACGCTTCCGTATCTTCCGCAATATTTTGCTTACTTTCACGCAATTTTTGAAGGTCTTCACGCGTAAACGATTGCGGCAATTCATATACCTGTAAGGAGTCGTCAATCGGCTTAATCGGTTTTGCAACCAAACGAGATCTACCGTGCGCCAAAATCATACGCTGATACTCGATCGACGCCGCACTGTCGTTGCCCGTAAGCTGAGAGGAGCCGTCGCGGTTGTAAATACCTCTGCCAACCTTCGCGCCTTCTATCTTGGGGTTGATGTATTTGTCGAATACCCACTGTGCAAAATCCAACCAAACGAGAAGCGCGTACGCAATCCCGAAAAGCACCAAAATCACCACCGCAAAGGTAATCAACATCGTTCCGCCGAGGATAAACAGCAAGAAGGGTATAAACGCCAACACGCCGAAGAACACCGTTTGCGGCAACGTACCGATGGTCATGAGGAAAGAATTCTTCATCATCGTAAAGAAGGTCATCTTGTAGTTTACGCCAAGCGCAATCATCCAAAGGGACATCATAGCGGCAACGCTCATAAACAAATAGCTTGCGCCCTGGGAAACACGCAACCACGTCACCTGTCCGCCCTCTACAAGGCCCTGCGCAATCGTCATATTAGAAATGTTAATCAACGTTTGACAGAAGGAGAAGATAACACAAAAGAACAGCGCCGTTTGCAACGCGTTTTTGTAGTTAAGCTTTACCCCACGCCAAAAATCGTTGGTAACAAAGATACCTTCCGTCCATACCATATTACGGATAACGTACATACCGCCAGCCAAACCAACCGCCGCCACAATCGAGGTCAACGATACCAAAAGATAGGTGGTCATACCGTTACGCAAAGTAAGGCTTTCGGACATACCTTGTACGCTAGGCGCCGCAGGATATCCAACCCCAAGGTTTGCACCAAAGGGATAAAGAATCCCGTTGTTTTCCGAAAGTAAGAAGCTCATCACTACTACCACCAAAAGGGGCACGCAGAAGAGTAAGGTCAAAAGGTTGACCTTTACCAACTTCCAAAAATTCCCCTTGAAGATATCCCAAAATAATTGCCAACGGTTCGTGGGCAACGTACTTCTTGCATATTCTTCACTTCTTTCTTTGCCTTCCAGCATTCGGGTGATTAACCCTTTCTTTTGTTGTGCCATTTAACTACTCCAATTTCTTGCTATTGTCTGATTACTCGTTTTAATATACCCAGCTTTTCGCTTTATAAAACGAAAAACGCACATTTTCGCGCGTGCGAGGATAATTCTTATCTATTTTACTACAAATTTGTGATTATTTCAAGGAATTTGCTTGAAATTTTGAAATTATTTCTATAAATATTTCATTTATCCGCCATTCCACGTGAAAATCAACGAAAAATCTTTGACATTTCGCATTGGATATGCTAAAATACTACTGTTAATAGAGGAGCGGATGAACATAAGTACCCTATTGCGAGAAAGCGCAGGCAGTTTTCGTTGAGCATAGCGGGAAAGGGTATCGCCGCCGAAGCATAGGCTTGCCTAACTTATGCTGGGCGCATGGGAGAACACCTGTGCGACTGTCACCGTCCGTGATGTGCTATTTGGTGTACAATTTTAGTTTGCGTTTTTACACTAAATCACTCATTCTAGACGGGGACCGCCGTCTTTTATTTTTTATGTAAATCTTGACTGAAAAGGAGTACGAATTATGAAACAGTACAAGGTAGGCGTCATCGGCGCGACCGGCATGGTCGGCCAACGCTTTTTAACGTTGCTTGCAAATCACCCTTGGTTTAACGTCACCGTTCTTGCCGCATCCGCGCGTTCGGCAGGCAAAACCTATCCGGATGCCGTAGGCAACAAATGGGCATTCCCTACCCCTATCCCTGAAAAATACACCAACCTCGTCGTGATGGACGCCGAGGCGGATATGGATAAAATTGCGGAAATGGTTGATTTTGTTTTCTGCGCTGTCAATATGGACAAGGCAAAAATCCGCGCGTTGGAAGAAGCGTATGCAAAAAAGGAAATCCCCGTGGTTTCCAACAACTCCGCGCACCGCTTTACCCCCGACGTACCTATGGTTATCCCCGAAATCAACGACAACCATCTTGAGGTAATCCCTTCCCAAAGGGCGCGTCTTGGCACCAAGCGTGGTTTTATCGCGGTAAAGTCCAACTGCTCCCTGCAATCGTACGTCCCCCTCTTGCACCCCTTGAAAAAGTATGGCATCCAAGAGGCTGTCGTTTGTACATACCAAGCCATTTCCGGGGCAGGCAAAACCTTCGAAACGATGCCTGAAATCTTGGACAACGTTATCCCCTATATCGGCGGTGAAGAGGAAAAGAGTGAGAAAGAACCTCTTAAAATTTGGGGTAATTTGAAAGATGGTGAAATTATTTCCGCAAACGGTCCTGCCATCACGGCGCAATGCTTCCGCGTACCCGTTTCCGACGGGCACACCGCGGCAGTATTTGTAAAATTCACCAACAAACCCACCAAAGAAGAAATTTTGTCGGCATGGGATACGTTTAAAGGCGCTCCTCAGGAGCTCAATCTCCCCTCTGCCCCTCAACAATTCTTAAAATATTTTGAAGAAGACAACCGTCCTCAAGCAAAGCTTGACCGCATGGAAGGAAACGGTATGTCCGTAACAGCAGGACGTCTTCGCGAAGACAGCGTTTACGATTATAAATTTGTAGGGCTTTCCCACAACACCCTTCGCGGTGCGGCAGGCGGCGCCGTATTACTTGCAGAATTGTTGGCGGCAAAAGGTTATTTCGACTAAAAAGGAGCATAGGATAAAGATATGAAAGGATTTTTCTACGGAAGTGCAACAGCACTCATTACCCCCTTCACAGAAACAGGCGTAAATTTTGACGTCCTTGGACAATTAATCGAACATCAAATTGCAGGCGGCACCAATGCCTTGGTTATCCTTGGCACCACGGGCGAACCTTCCACCATGACCGAGGAAGAAAAACTCGCCGTAATGGAATATTCCGTGAAAGCGGTAAACGGCCGCGCAAAGGTTATTTTCGGTTGCGGAAGCAATGATACCGCTAAAGCGGTAAAAGCGGCAAAAACAGCCGAGGCTTTGGGCGCAGACGGCTTGCTTGCCGTTACCCCCTACTACAACAAATGCACGCAAAACGGTTTGATTGCTTATTATAAGGCGATTTGCGAAGCCGTTTCCATCCCCATTATCGCATACAACGTTCCTGGTAGAACGGGCGTGGAAATTCAGCCTGCTACCATGGCAAAAATCGCAGAAATCCCCAACATTGCAGGGATTAAAGATGCGGGCGGCAACATGAGTAAGACCATGGAAACATTCCGCCTTATCCGTGAAAAATGCGACGTATATTCGGGTGAAGATGCGCTTAACCTTCCCATCCTTGCATGCGGAGGCGCAGGCGTTATTTCCGTACTCTCTAACGTCGTACCCAAGGAAGTAAAAACTCTTTGCGACCTTGTCCTTGCAGGAAAAATGTCCGAGGCAATCGCCCTCAACGATAAACTTTTACCCGTTGCAAACGCTTGCTTTGTAGAGGTAAATCCCATCCCTGTAAAAGAAGCGATGAATATCCTCGGCTTTAACGCAGGCGCACCTCGCGCACCCTTGACGGTGATTGAGGACGCAAATCGCGAAAAATTGTTGAATGCAATGAAAAATTTTGGTTTGGAGTGTAAAGCATAATGGCACAGACAAGAATTATCATTTGCGGTGCATGCGGTAAAATGGGCGGAAACGTCCTTTCCTTGCTTCACGACGATCCCAACGCAACGGCTGTTTGCGGTGTGGATTTGTACCCGAAAGAAATCGGTATCCCCGTTTATACCAGCTTTGCGGACGTAAAGGAAGAGGCGGACGTAATCATCGACTTTTCTTCCCCTATCGGTTTGGCTGAACGCTTGGAATATGCAAAAATGCACAAACTTGGCATTGTCCTCGCTTCTACGGGTTTTACCTCGGAAGACCAAGCATTGATTGCGGAATACGCAAAATCGGTTGCAATTTTTAAAACCGCTAACCTTTCCTTGGGGGTAAATTTAATGCAAGCCCTTGTAAAAGCGGCGGCACAGGTGCTTGGGGATAATTATGACGTGGAAATTATCGAACGTCACCATAATTTAAAAAAGGATGCCCCCAGCGGTACGGCTTTGATGCTCGCTGACTCCATCAACGAAGCGTTCGACGGTAAAAAACATTACGTAGGCGGTCGCGAAGGCATCGTCGGCGCACGCGAAAAGAGTGAAATCGGTATCCACGCAGTCCGCGGCGGTACGATTGTCGGCGAACACGAGGTTATGTTTGCTGGTGAGGATGAAATGATTACCATCACCCACACCGCAACGTCAAAACGAGTTTTTGCCGTTGGCGCAATCCGCGCAGCGAAGTTCTTACCTCAAAAACAAGCAGGCATGTACGAGATGAAAGACCTTTTGGCAGAAGAAAACGCATAAATGAAAATGATTGTAAAAGTACGGCAGGACGATAAACGCCCTGCCGTAAATTATACGTCCCCCCACAGTTATGCACCCTTTTTTATAGATTTCCCTTCCTTTTAAGAAAAATTAAAAATACTTTTTTATAGAGCTGAAAATGATTTGACTTTTCAACTGGTATTTGCTATAATGTATGCGTTTCTTATGGAATAGAGCAAAGGAAATTTGGTCATCTATTACATTCGGGACACCGCCACCGGTCTTGAAGCAGTGATTTTTGAAAATCGCTGAACCCCTTGAAAAACCTAACAATTCGGGCGGTACACTTTTCTACAAAACGTTCGAAATAAGTGGGTTGACCACATGTTTGACCACTTACGAAAATAGATAAAAAATTGAAAAAATCGAGGCGTAGCGCAGCTGGTAGCGCGTCGCGTTCGGGACGCGAAGGTCGTGGGTTCAAATCCCGTCGCCTCGACCAAATTTAGCGGTTTTACCGCAAAAGCCGTAGAGTAAAGATACTTTGCGGCTTTAAATATATTTAAGGAGGTTCTTATGAGAATAGAACATGGTGATGCAATTGTACTAGAGGCTATTGTTCGTAGAGTTTTTTCTTGCGATCGTGGGGCGATGGGCGGATATATTGATGCGGGTCATTTTGAATCCCAGCCATTTGACGCAGCATTGATAGCGCTTGCCCCTTTATGGCAAAGAACAGATTGTAGCCAAATCGAAAATTTTCTTTTAAAATGGGAGTATGTATTTAGAAAAGGAAATGAAGATAATGTAAACCCGAAGCTATTTATCAATGAACTTGACGAAATAGTTTCAGATCTTTTAAGGTAATTTCTTTTCTTTGTTTACTGCGTATCAAATTTTGAGGGGTGACGATTGATTTCGTCACCCCTCTTTCATGTCATTTATTTTGC
>JAFVQP010000009.1 GCA_017504735.1 Clostridia bacterium
AAGCTGGAAGGCCGCATGAAGCGGCCGGAGTATGTGGCCATCATCACCAGAATTTACCGCGCTGTGCTGGATGCCGCATGGCGCGTTTATTGCCCTTGCCTTTGCGCGCAAAGAGTGTGAAAGGGTACGAACTTTTGTCTGAAGAAGATATGTCGCACGATGCGGCGCCGAAGGAATTGCGTGAGATGCAAAAGCTTTCCTTGGATACGGAGGAAACGAGGGATAAGCAATGGGAACGCCGCTTGCTTGACCTGTCCATGAAAAACACTTTGCTGCATTTTAACCCCGCGAAGACGGCGGTAAAGCTTCTTTCTGCGTCTGCGGATGCGACCCTGGACGCTTTGACTGAGCAGGACGAATTGGTGTTTGCCCCTGCAACCGATGCGGTGAAAGCGATTGCGGCAAAGAAAGAACATTTTGGGATTAGCGCAGACGCCAAGCAAATGCGTGAGTTGGTGGCTTTGGAAAATCAATCGGGTATCATCCGTACCTATTTAGAAGCCCCTGCAATGACGGAAATCCTTGGTAGATTGATTAGGAAGAACAAGGAATCGTACGAAGAATCGGGTGCGAAAATCCTTTATCTTTCCATGGGCTTTTTGAAATGGTATTCCCGTACGGACGGGGCAGAGCATTACGCGCCGTTGGTGCTTTTACCTGTACAAATCAAGAAGAGCAAGGGGGCGAGTGGGTATGCCCTTACGGTGACGGATGAAGACTTTTCCGTCAATACCACTTTGCTTGAATTTTTAAAGCAGGAATTTAATATCGACATTCGTGGCTTGGGTGATGCGATTCAAGGGTTGAAGGTTTCTGAAATCCTTGCAATGGTGCGTGTGGAAATTGTAAAAATGCGCAATTGGGAAGTTATTGATGACGTGTACGTGGCGGCGTTCTCGTTTGCACGCTATCAAATGTGGAATGACCTGCGACAAAACATCACGGAGTTTTCGCATAACAAAATCATAGAGGCGCTTTTGGATAATTCCATTTTGGTGGGCGGCGGTTTAGAAGAAACCTTGAAAGAGGACGACTTCGCCCCCGAAGTTACTTTAACCCCGTTGCCTGCGGACGCTTCGCAGTGGGGGGCAATTGCGCTGTCGCAAAAGAATAAGAGTTTCGTTTTACACGGCCCTCCAGGAACGGGTAAATCGCAAACGATTACCAATATCATTGCCAACGCTTTGAATGATAACAAGAGCGTGCTTTTCGTTGCGGAAAAGCAGGCGGCTTTGTCCGTGGTTAAAAAACGTTTGGATACCTTAGGGCTTGGGGATTTTTGCTTAGAATTACATTCCAACAAGACCAACAAAACGGAAGTTTTGCAAAAGTTACAAAACACCTTGGCACTTGCGGGCGCACAGGAGCAGGTGGCGCTTGGCGAAGCCTCTAACAGCATTGCTAGGCTGAAGACCGAACTGGCAGAACCAGTAGAAGCGTTACACAAAAAACGTCGTTTGGGCGTGTCCGTGTACGAGGCGTTGATGATTTGTTTAAAGAATAAAAACGCCCCCGCGATCATGAATATCGAAAGCACCTTCTACGATGGTTTGACCAAGGAAAAGATTGAAGAA
>JAFVQP010000109.1 GCA_017504735.1 Clostridia bacterium
AGAAATACATTTCAGGCTTCCCTTCTGCCCCAACGCGTTTTGCGTGTTCATCACGGTGATGAATATGATGAGGCAAAGGGCCTGCGTTATCGAAAAATTTGGAGAACATAGGCCATTTATGGTATTTCTCCCAAAGCTCGCCGATGATTTCATCTTGCAATTCATCGACCATATCACGAAGGAGCATCTGCTCTTTTCCGTCCTTAGATACAACATAGGAAAGCCCCTCGTCGTCAGGAGTCGCAGGACCGTTTTCCGCCCACGTTGTGGATGCGAACCATCTTTCATCGATGCCACCGCGTTCAAGCCCTAATACGTAATAATCATCAGGGTGAAGCTTAATTCTCTTACCGGGGCGACAGAACGCTCTGGGAACCCACGTGGGCTTTAAGCGTAAAATGCCGTTGCCTTCTTTGAATAACTTTTCACTTAATTTCATAGCTGTACTCCTTATCGAAAAATAATTTTAATTTGATACGTCTTACTCTCGCTCAGTTGTAAAGTTTTCATTTGAAATTTATCAAACCGCGTAAGCGAAGGCTCTATCCCAAGCGCATAATCACCGCTAATCATACTCTTCCATTCTAATGTGAAAGGAAAATCCTGCACGTTATACAGCATCTCTATTGCCATTTGTCTTTCGGAGTTGACAAGGCGAACCTTCCCCTCAGAAAGAGTGTGATAATATACGTGCTCCTCCCCACCGTCTATGGGCGCGGTAATGCGGAACATATCCGCTTTGTTCGTTGCTGCCACTTCCGTCAACGGATCGCTTGCGATTGCGGGAATTTCCATTTCCAAGCATTCGTCCAAGAAGGGGTATCCATAATTGACGTGATACAAAAGCACGTAATCAGCTTTTGAATATCCTTGATTTTCGAGCGTGTCGTTTATCAAAATAGCATTTTCAGAAACGGCAAAGCAACGCTTCATTACAAGGTTTTTGCCAAATAATGCGGTTTCTTTTACTTCAGCGCAAACATAAATCACCCCATCCTGTTCATAGGCGTATGCAAAGTCGCATTTTTTGTAATGGAGGCTACCGTGTACGGGTTTACCGTCCACGCAAGCGGAAACGTTATCCATTCCGCAAGTGTATAAAAACCCACCTTCAAAGTTACCGACAAAATCCCTTGTGCCATCGTTTAAGCCGTTTTTACTCAAAAAGGAAACGTTGACACCCTTGTATTTTACCCATACGATATCCAACGCATTGTCTTTGTTAAACAGTACTTCCAACTCCCCATTTTGCACCAAGATACAACGCTTATTGTCTATACAAATATCTTTTGCAAAGAGGATTTGCGATTTATTCCCCACCTTTCTGTAATCCATCGTTACACCTTTCTCAAAACAAACCAACGATACTTTTCAAAACTGCCCTTGAAAACACCGTCTTTCTTCTCAATCGGCGTACCGTCCAACAAGTCGTAAAGCTGATAATTCCCGTCGATATACAAGGCAAATTTACGCTCCACCAAATCGTTTGCAAAGTTCAAATCGAATAAGTTTACGTAATACGTTTCGCCGTCTTGGAAAATCACGCTTTCTACGTACTTACTCGTTTGAACGTCGATTGTTTGCTGTAAGTTCGCCTTTACGATTGCCGTGAAGATTTCTTTGAAATTTTCTCTTTCATCGTTTTCAAGCGTTGCCGCCGTCCAAATCACTTTGCCCTTGCCGTAATTCGCTTCGATAATCGCAGGAATTTCCGTACACTTGGCAGGGGGATTGGAATGAATAGAGGCATACAGAGTATTGTCGTCGGGGTCGGTATAGGGAAGTGCGATTTTTGCCTTTACCTCACCTTGCGCATTCGACATAATCGGCAATTTGTAAAGAATCGGCAAGGGATATCTTTCGTTAAATTCCCCAAAAAATCCCTTGTATACTTCCTCCGTAGGCGTAACGTAAGCTTGCACTTCGTCATACCCTTTCCATACGCGCACAAACGGGCTATCCCCATACGTTTCGCCCGTGATTTCGCCGCCGAAAAACGTCTTAATCAGCCTACTGTCCGATTTTTCCGAAAGATACAGCGTACCGCCTTGTTTTACGTAGTCGATAAACTTCAAAATCTCGGGATTATTGAAATCCTCCAACGCAGGTGCAATAATCATTGGATACCGCGACAAGTCTTTCATGCTTCCGTTGGCGATGACTCTGAAAGGAATATGTTCTTCAATTAGCGTTCTGCCTGCCCGAATCGCGCATTCTTTATTGTATGCTTTTCCGTCGGGAGAAAATTGCGTCGTGCTGTCGAAGTAAACCGCCGTCACCGCATACATGGTACCCTCGTCCATGTATTTTTCATACGGAATTTGCTTTTCAAACACCTTGCCGAGTCTTTCATAAGTACGTGTATCCAAACCGCCGTCGGGATCGATTGCGTCGATAATCAAGGATGCGCCGTGATGCGCCGCCGTGAGCATTACCTCCGCCTCCAAATCCGTTTCAGGCTTAGAAATCGTATGTTCTCGCAGTTTTTTATTACAACGGCAAGTCATATATTCAAAGGGTTGATTTTTAGTAATTGCGTAATAATATTTGCAGGTAAAGGAATGGTTGTACAAGTCGCCGTACAAGTCCCCGCCCGTAAATTCACAGGCTTCGTTAATCCCTTCCGTAGAGCCTGCAAGCCAATCGCACGCAATCCCTGCGGCAAAGTTTAATTCGCAGGTGGCAAAGGGCAAAAGTTTTCTCGAATTTTTGTTGGCGAACATCGCAAATTCTGCCATCCATTCTTGGCGCTTTTTCACGAACGTACGCCATTTTTCGTCTTTCCAGTCCTGTTTTTTGGGCAATTCTCCGCCCACTTCTTTTTTCCAACGCGCTTTGCAGGCGGGACAATGGCACACCACTTCCCAGTACGGCATATCGTAGAAAATCCCGTCTAAGTTGGGGAATAATTCCGCCATTTCTTGCATTTGCGTAACAACGAACTGACGGTATTCTTGATTGTTTGGACAACAAAGTCCGTAGCGTTGGCCGTGATCGCGCCACGTCGTACCGTCGGTATTCACCATTTCCCATTCGGGATGGGCATCCGCCGCCCAGTTGTTGAAAATCAGGCTGTAATACCCTACCACCTTCATTCCGCCCGCCTTACACTTATCGATAAGCGTATTGATGGCGCGCGGGTTCTTTGCAAAATAGGCGTGCGTCTTCCCCGATTTCGTGGGATAATGACACAACCCCGTATGCGACTGCAAATAAATCATAGGCGATTGAATTTTCGCTTTTTTTAGATTTTCATAATATTCGTCCGCGTTGAATTTGCTTAAAAACGTATCGCTCCAATCCGCGATGTGCATATCCACCAAATTACGACGGTAAACGCCTTGATACCATTTGCTCATTTTTATCTATCCTTTTTTAACCACTCTATTTTTGCGGATTATTCAGCCAACAGCTCAATGCACTTCGCCAGCATTCTCAAAACGTGGAACGGGCCCTTATACATATGCCCCTTGCAAGGCGGCTCCGTCGGCTTGCCGTCACGTCTTAAATAGCCGAACCATTCCCCATACTCCGCGTCGGAGAAATGCTGGAACGCGTACTCGGTTACCCTTTCAAACCATTCCAAATATTTCTCGTCGCCGAATTGCTTATACAGCTTCAACGAAGCAATCACCGCTTCGTTGTGCGGCCACCACAGCTTCATATCGTGTTCGTAAGCTTCTACGGGTTTGCCGAGATAATCGACAAAATACTTAATTCCTTCATATTCCGTATCCCAACCGTTGACAATGGCGTCGTCAAAGATATTCTTTGCAAGCAACTTCCATTTCTCTTCGCCAAAATAATTTGCTTCGTCTAAAATAAACCAAGCGCATTCGATATCGTGCCCGGGATTGACGACGCGGCAAGGCGCGGATTCGTCAATGATTTCCCCGTTTTGACCTACGCTTTCCAGCATAATATGCAAATCAGGCTTATAGAAATATCTTTCAATTTCGTCCAAAAGCTGTTTTGCGTTTTTGTCGTATTTTGCCTTGTTTTCCGCGTCCGCTTCGCGCATAATGTGCGTAACGTTCAGCAAAATCATCGGGCAAGCTAAGCTGCGCGTGTTTCTCGTCGACGCGTATACCTTGGGCGTGATTTTATACGGATCGTTTTCGCCGTTTTCATTGATCGACCAAATAAAGTCGTAGTACCATTTTGCAGATTGCAGATATTTTTGTTCGCCCGTTGCCTTGAAATATTCCGCGCACGCAATTATATAAAAGGATTCCGAGAACCAGTATCTGCGTTTACGCAAG
>JAFVQP010000110.1 GCA_017504735.1 Clostridia bacterium
CTGTTAACCGCCGTCATCGTTTCCGCAACGTTTGCATCCTGTCTAAAGGTAACCTTTTCAAGGTTGTAGCAGTTTTGGAATGCATACGAACCGATGGTCTTAATCGATGCAGGAAGGCTTACAGTCTTCAAGGAAGGTTGTTTTGTGAATGCATATTCACCAATCATCGTTACGCCGTCGGGAATCACTAAGTTTTCAGTAGCGATGTCCTTCAATACGTATTGAATTGCCGTCTTATCCTTATTGTAAACGATACCATCTTCAAAGATAAGGTTTTCGCTGTCAGGGAAAGAAAGGTTCGTGATCGACAAGCAACCAGCAAACAACGAACCGATGGACGATACTTGTTTCGGCAAGGATACCGTCGTCAAGTTCGAGCAACCCTGGAACATACCGTAGGTAGAGTTGAACGTAAACGTCAACGTAGAGTTACTGGTTTCAGGAAGGATGAACTGCGTCAAAGCAGTACCGCCGAACGCCCCGTATTGAATTTGCGTCAAAGCAGTCTTACCGCTATCATTTGTCGCAAAGATTACTTCTGCCAAGTTGGAGCAACCGTTAAACGCACGGTTACCAATCGTCTTCACGTTGCTAGGGATGGTAATCGTTGTCAACCCAGTACCTGCGAACGCCGAAGCAGGGATTGCCGTAATCTTATTATTTTCCGCAAATTCTACACTCGTCAACGTAGCAACGTTTTGGAATGCAGTCGTCAAGGTCGAAAGAGATGCAGGAAGTTTAACCGATTGAAGCTGGGTTTCGTTGAACGAACCTGCTGCAATTTCGGTTACAGCATCAGGGAATGCAAATGCCGTAATTGCAGTGCCTCTAAATGCAGCGCCCTTAATCTTCGTCAACTGAGAACCTTCTGCAAGGTTTACAGTAGCGAGGTCGGATGCGGACTGGAATGCGCCGTTCCAAATTTCAACAAGCGTCGAAGGAATGGTGATTTCGGTCAATGCGGTGCTATAGAAGGTACCTGCACCGATCTTCGTCAATCTTTCAGGAAGATTTACAGAAGCCAAAGCGGAACATCCGTTGAAGGGACCGTTTGCCGTGGTGCTGTTTGCCGTACCCAAGACAAGGTCTGCCGTGCCGCCTTCTTCGAAGATAACGGTGGTCAAATCTTTACAAGCCGCAAATGCCTTGCTGTCAACAAGCGTTACCGTATTAGGGATGGTAATGCTGGTAATCTTACTTGCCTTAAATTTAGACGTCGAAGAGGTATTAGAAGTCGTGAACGAGCTTGCCGCAACCTTCGTCATACCCTTAGGCAATACAACCGTCTTCAACTGCGAAGGATAATCCGTATTCGTCATGAAGGCGTATGCCGTAAGCTGTAAATCTACGGGAGCTTCCGTATTTTCTTGGAAGATAACCGCTTCTATCGCCATCGCGTGTTCGAATGCATTTGCCCATACTTTGCTAACCGTATTGGGAACATATGCCGTATTGGTAACAACGCCGTCAGCCTCTACCTCTTGACCTGCGTTCATTGCAGGGCAATACAACAATTCTTTTGCAACGCCGTCTGCCTTCGAGTAGATAACGCCGTCAGCCGTTACGTAGTTTTCGTTGGTAGCTGCAACCGTTACACTTGCCAACGCTTTACAGCCGATAAATACAGTGAACTTACTGCTTTCCGCCGTAAACGAAGTCTTATCGCCCATAACATTTACCGCAGAGATACCTGTGCAGTTCTGGAATGCCTGCTTGCCAACCGTCGTTACGTTTGCAGGGATAACCAATTCGCCTGCAAGTGCTTTACAACCGCTGAATGCCGTGTCGCCAATCGTGGTCAAACGAACGGGCAAGTTCAAGCTGCTCAATCTATCACAGTTTTGGAATGCGTTGTTCGCAATCGTCAATGCATTGCCGTCTAAAGCAGCATCTGCATTTTCAAAGATAATGCTTTCCAAATACTTACAATCCGCAAACGCGCTTGCACCGATGGAAGTTACCTTCGATCCGATGGTTACGGTTCTGAACATTCTACCAGTGAATACTTCCGCGCCGATTTCTTCAATCGTAGCAGGAATTACATAATTCGCTACTGCCAAGCCTACGGGGTAGAACAAAATCTTGGTAGGATAGCTTTCACCAGTTTCCGCATTGATAACTTTGTTATACAATACGCCTTCTGCGTCAAGCGTGTAATTCGGGTTAGCGTCGTCAAGCGTAAGAGTCATCAACTTTTCGCTGCCAAATACAGCCGCTACGTCCATAACAGGCGCATTTGCACCGATATTTACCGTTGTTACATGGTAATTAGGGGCTGCTGCATCCGTACCAAATGCCGCGTCTTCAATTACCGCCGAAGCGCTTACGTCAACGTCAACGTCCGTCAAGGCGCTGCAACCGCCAAATGCATACGCAGACAACGTACCGAGGTTTGCAGGAAGTTTCACGCTGGACAAGCCGCTACACTTATAGAATGCTTTCGATTTAATGTTAATTGCTTCATCCGTTACTCTACCGCCAAAGGTTACCTTCGACATAGAGGTACAACCGAAGAATGCATTTTCTTCAATCGTAGTTACGAATGCGTGGATATCCACATTGGTAATACTGCTACAATTGTAGAATGCCTCCGCCTTAATCGTGCTTACCGAGGTAGGGATACGGATTGCGCCAGTTCTAAATGGTGTACAGTAAACAAGTTCGCTACCATCTTTATTCAAAACCATACCGTCTTGAGAGGTATATGCGCATGCGCCTTCCGTAGTAGGAGCCGCAATGTTTACCATCTTCAAAGCGGAGCAGTAATTAAATACAAGTCCGAAACTTACGGGAATGGTGCTGTCCGTTGTCGTTTCGGTAGGAAGTACCGTACGTGCAGGCAACGTGATTTCTTTGAGTTCGGGACAAATATGGAACGCATTTTCACGAATAATCAAAGCGTTGCTACCATCTGCCGCAAGATCCGCATTTTCACCTGCGAATACGATTTCTTCAATCTTATACGCGTTTTCAAAGGCTGCAACTGCAATTTCCTTCAAGGTGGAAGGCAACGTAACCTTTTTAAGCGTCGAACCGTCGAACAAGCTTTCGGGAATTACTTCTACGCCTTCAGGAACAACCAAGGAGTCTTGTCTGTCACCCAATTTGGAGGAAACGAATACAAGAACTTTACCACGATGGCTGTTATGTACAAGCATACCATCAATCGATTCGTAATGTCTATCGTGACCGCCTTCCGTTTCGTACACTTCAATGTTGGTAAGGTTTACACAGCCATAGAGTGCCGAACCAGTCGAGTATGTATAGAAGTTTTTACCAGTATCAATATTTTGAATGGTATCAGGGATTTCAAGCGTCGTCAACGCACCGCAACTCTTGAATGCTTCCGCACCGATTTCAATAACGGGTTTGCCGTTGTAGCTTTCGGGGATGCGAATCTTCGAAACCGTTCCTACGTCTTCGCCGCCGATTACTTGGTAACCAGTACCGCCGTTTTCTTCGTCCGTTACTTCTACGAATTGAAGAACTTCGATCCAGTCAGCAACGAGGGTTACTTCGTCCAAATCTCTCCAAACGTTCTTGCTTTCGCCGACTTCGTTTGCGTATTCGATACCCTTACCGTTTGCTTCGGTGTACCAACCGCCGAAGTTAGAACCTACCTTTTCAGGAACGGGAAGCTGATAATGTTGATCGAAAGTAACTTCGATTTCCGTTTCTTCCAACGCACCGCTGCCTGCGTTCAATTTAACAAGGAACTTCTTAGCATCCCAATGTGCATAAACGGTCGTTTCTTCAGCCGCCTGCTTAAGGGTTGTATATTCGATACCGTTGGTACCGTTGGGCGTATTGAACCAACCAACGAGGTCGTAACCTACCTTCGCCGATGCAGGCAAAGCGATCGTGTCGCCTGCTGCTGCATAAACGGATGCAACCGCACTACCGCCGCTTACGTCAAAGGTCGTCTTATAAGCTTCTACTTCCGCAGTTGCCCAATCGGATCTCGTACCGTCTGCTTTTACGCAACGTACTTTAATAATGAAGTAGCCTGCGTTCTTGAATTTAATTTCTTGGCTGCTTGCCGATGCTGCAACGGAAACGATTTCACCGTTGTTCATTTGCACTTCGTAACCCTTTGCACCAAGGACAGGTTCCCAAGAAACCAAACCGTTTGCATACGTTACGTTGTCGGACATTGCGCCAAAGTTAACCGTAATTGCATCGCTGAACAAGGAGTTCGCGTCTGCACTTGCGCCGATTGCCTGAACCTGAATCGCGCAAGAGGTTGCGCCTGCGGTCAAGTCTTCATTCTTTAACGTATAGCTATTGGTCGTAATGGTAGGCAATGCTTTACCGTCAACCATTACAACGTAGCCCGCTGCGCCAGCAACTGCGTCCCAGGTTAATACTGCGCCGTCAAGTTGGACGTTTGCAGGGCAAAGCAAGCTCTTCTTTTCATAGGAAACTTCCGCAACGGACGAATTGTAGCCGTGCGCCTTTGCCGTTACCTGGATGTTCAACGTTGCAGGAGCGTAGCCTTTCAAAGCGTAGCTAGTAGCCGTAACGCCAGTAGCCACCACCGCACCGTTGATGGAAATATCATAGGATTGTGCATTTGCAACAGCATTCCATTGTACGGTTTCGGTTGCCTTATCTACCGATACCTGCATTGCATCAAGGTTTTTAACCACAGCGTATGTATCCGACTGCGAGGTCATCCAACCGTCAGCCATTGCCTTTACGGTAAATTTGATACCGTCTGCTTTCATATCGCAAAGCGAGAAATCGAATACTGTGGAAGTACCGTTGTCAACGTCAATATGCGAGTGCGAAGCCGTACCGCATTCACAGGTAACCAAATATTTCGTTGCGTTTTCAACCGCGTTAAATACAAGGTTGGTGCCTACAACCTGGAAGTTGGAAACAGCCGCAAGATATTTATTTTTATACTTAGCCGTACCTACGTTACCATTGAGGGAAACCTCTACCGTGTATTCGCCGGGGGCTTGAGATGCAAAGTCGAATGCATAAGAAGCGTTACCCGTTACGGTGGAATCTACTTCTTGACCGTCGGGTCCTTTAATCGTAACAACATAGTTGTTATTTACGCCCTTTGCCGTCCAAGAAATACCCGTTGCCGATACGGATACGATAGGAGCTTCACTTTCAAATACTGCTACCAAGTAGGTATTTTCTTTCAAAGCTTCGCCTTTATATTCGGTGCTGATGTTGCCGTCTTTATCGCCAAGCCACCAACCGATGAAACCTGCTTTATCAGGCGTGTCAAGGTTCACTGCGATACCGCCAACCGTGCTAACCGTCTTCCAAACTTCACCGTCAACGATAAGGGTAACCGCATATTCTTCAGCGCCTGCTTCCACAAATCTTGCATACAACGTCATATTCGACGTTACAGCCATACTGTCGAATGCAAAGCTCTTCGTGAATGCGCTGTCGCTATACCAACCCACGAAAATATACCCTTCTTTTGCGGGATCTGCAGGTTTAGACATAGGTCTGCCGTTTACAACGCTCTTGGTGGAGCTAATTGCGCCATCTACGCTGAACGAAACGGTGTATTCTACCTTTTCAAGGAAATTGTAGGTCGCGCCGTTATACGCCAACACAATTGCATCGCCCGAAACGATTGCCGTTGCCGTCGTCGAATCGCTAAACGTGATGCTAAACGAATTGTTCTTATAGGTATAAGTACCCGTCAATTCATTACCGTCAACCTTGAGCGTAATGCTACCATCTGCGCCAATCGACAATGCGTTGGCACCGCTTGCTGCTTCATCCGTGCCGCCAGCGTAATATTCGCCGCCTTCAAACGTTTCCACTACGTCGCTAGCACTTGCGCTATCAGATGAGGAGTCATCTTTTCTACCACCTAAGATATTACAAGATGCAAGACCAGCAGGAATCGTTGAAACCATTAACGCACAACAAAGACTTAATAATAAGCGTTTTTTGTTTTTCATACTTCAACCTCTCCATTTTTCTTCCCTTCAATAATATTCTTCACGGCTTCGCAAGGTTTCCCTCGCTCTACCTGTGCAATTTTCACGAATTATCTTCGCTCGATTGCCCGAATATTATAAAGTATGTTTCATTTTACCACGAAATTCCTTGAATTGTCAATCATTTGGATAAAAACTCGCACATCAATTTTTTAATTATAACAATCAAAAAAACGAATTGCCAATATTTTGATTATTAATTTTTCTTATCACCTGCTTTATCACGCTAAAGCACACGAAAAAAAACTAAAAAACAAAGGGACAACACATCCTACTTTCAGGATAATTGTCGTCCCTTTGCCTTGTTCGTTTCGATTAATCTTCCAAGCCTTCGTTAAGCTTTGCAAGCAATGCGTTCAAGTCTTCACCGTGTACTGCAACTGCTTCAGCAACCGTTTCACCGTGTGCCATTGCACAACCGAAGCAGTGCATGCCAGCCGCCATCAAAATTTCAGGTGCGTTGGGGTTGATTTGCAAGCAATCTGCAATCAAAGTATCTGCCGTAATTTTAGCCATTGTTTTATTCTCCTTTTTATATTCTTTTATTTTATTATAACGCAAAAAAATGCGTTTCAAACAAAAATTTTTATTTACCTATAAATACCAAGGCACTTTTTAATCGTTTTTCCTGGTTCTATGCGTACTTCTTTATTCGCAAGTACGTCTTCCATTATTTTTTCCGCGCGCGTCCATGCATCCAAAAGCCCTGCGTTCTCTACCTCAGCTTTCGCCACGGTAACGTTCGGTGCGCGGCCATCCATATCGTGCGAATCCGTACCCAAGCAATGCACGAAACCATGCTTTAACAATGCAAACGCCAACCTTTTTTCACGCTTATCCAAAAAAGAAGGAGCATTTACCTGTATCAAGCAACCCATCTTCACCAGCTTTGTCACCAACGCAGGTTTCTTTTGTATTTCACGATATCTTTCCGCGTGCGCAATAATCGGTATGTAACCAGTTTCTTCAATAAAATAATTCAACCGTTGCAACAATTCCCCCGTCCATTTCGTCGTAAAAGGAAATTCCACCAAGATATATTTTGTCCCTTCAATTGCCAAGCTACAAAGCTCGTCAAAGTCAGGCATATTGATCCCTGTAAAATGTAATTCCGCGCCAAGACGGGTTTCAAGCCCTTCGGGAATTTGCGCCTTTATATGTTCGAACATAGAATTTCTACGTTTTACAAATTCCTCAGGGCTGCTTCTTTTCCCATAATAATGCGGGGTGAAAACCACCGTCTTTACGCCTTGTTGTTGTAAAGACTGGAGCATTGCCACCGACATCTGCGTATTTTTCGCCCCATCGTCTAAATGGGGCAAAATATGCGTGTGTATATCTATCATCTATTTTTTCAATCCTTACTTGAAATATTTTACGCCGCTTTCAAAAATCTTCATATCAAAGTTGCCTTCGACGTTCTTATAAAGGTTGTCACCGATACGTTCGCTGTGACCCATTTTACCAAACACCCTGCCGTCGGGAGAAGTGATACCTTCAATCGCCCACATCGAGCCGTTGGGATTAAACGGGGATACCATGGTCGCATTGCCGTTCAAATCTGCGTACTGCGTCGCAATTTGACCGTTTGCTTTCATCGTTTCCAACGCTTCCATCGGCGCAACAATTTTACCTTCACCGTGAGATACGGGCACCTTGTAAACTTCACCCACCTTACAAGCGGAAAGCCAAGGGGAAAGGTTGGACGCCACCCTTACGTCCACCACCGTCGAAACGTGGCGGGAAATGTTGTTAAACGTCAACGTGGGGGAATCCGAGGTCATTTCTTGAATGTGACCATAAGGCACAAGACCAAGTTTAATCAATGCCTGGAAGCCGTTGCAAATACCAAGCGCCAAGCCGTCACGGTTGTGAAGGAGTTCTTCCACCTGTTCAGCAATATAAGGGTTACGGAAGGTCGTTGCGATGAATTTACCGCTGCCGTCCGGTTCGTCACCACCAGAGAAACCGCCGGGGAATGCAATAATGTTTGCGTTTTTAATCGCTTTTACAATTTCCGCAACGCTTTCTTCAATGTCCGCCGCATTGCGGTTTCTTACCACAACCGTCTGCACTTCCGCACCTGCCAAACGGAATTTTCTTGCCGTATCAAGCTCGCAGTTCGTACCAGGGAATGCGGGAATAAACACGCGAGGTTTCGCCGTCTTTGTACCGATGTTGAAATATTTTACACCGCCCGTATAATCGCACGCTTCCGCGTTGCCCGTTGCGGGCGCAGTGGTTGCAAATACACTTTCCAAAGGACGGATATATGCGTCCGCAGCCGCCTCTACCGCTACGCTTTCGTTGCCGCAAATATACGCTTCACCGCATACCTGCCCTACGTATTGCTTAGAAACGCAGGCACAAATTGCATTTTCATCCTTTAAGGAAACCACCAAGTCGCCGTAGCCTTCGCGGTACAATTCATCCGCGCTCATTTCAAACTTCACGCCAAGGGAATTACCCAATGCAGATTTGATAACAGCAGAGCCGACACCGCCGTTTTCTACCACGGTCGCAAAGGTAATGTTGCCGCTTTCGATATTCTTGTAAACTTCCTCGTACACCTTCTTGAGCGCAGCAAAATCAGGTACGGAATGTTCATCCTTAGGTACGGGAATATGATACAACTTTTCACCGCCCTTCAATACGTTGGTGATCAGTTTGCTTGCTTTTGCAGGTGCAAGCGCAAAGGAAATGAGGGTAGGAGGTACGTGGATACTTTCAAACGTACCGCTCATCGAGTCTTTACCGCCAATTGCGCCAAGTCCCAAGCCCATTTGCGCATAAACTGCACCAAGAAGCGCACTAGCAGGTACGCCCCAAACCTTTGCATCCTTCGTCATTCTTTGGAAGAATTCCTGCAAGGTTAAGCGGATATCGCTATATTTTGCACCCGTTGCCGCAACCTTGGATACGGAAGCAACAATCGAATAAATTGCCCCGATAAAAGGACTGCTTTCCATTAAATACGGGGAATAGCCGTATGCGGAAACGGTACAAACGTCCGTCTCGCCGCCGCAAATCTTTGCCGCCATCGCAATCGCAGGCGTGCGTTGCGTTTTACCGCCCCAAGGCATATATACCGTTCTCGCGCCGATGGTCGAGTCGAAGTTTTCCGACAAGCCTTTCTTTGCGCAAACGTTGAGGTCGGAAAGGACTTTTTCCGTTTCTTTCGCGAAGGAAAGTCCTTCTTTTTTGTCAAACCATTTGGTGATTTCATCGGTGATTTCCACTTCCGTTTCCTGCTTTACACCATTGGTGTTGAGGAAATCGCGGGAAATATCAACAATCGCCTTGCCCTTTAAGAACATACGCATACGCCCTGTATCCGTAACCACTGCAACGGGCGTAGCGGTCAAGTTTTCCTCCGCCGCAAGCGCCTTAAACGCTTCTACGTCCTTTTCAGCAATTACTACTGCCATACGTTCCTGCGATTCGGAAATCGCAAGCTCCGTACCGTTCAAACCTTCGTATTTCTTAGGAACTTTATCAAGGTCAATGTTCAAGCCGTCTGCAAGCTCGCCAATCGCAACCGATACGCCGCCTGCGCCGAAATCATTACATTTTTTAATTTTCGTCGTTGCTTCCTTGTTGAGGAATAAACGTTGAATTTTTCTTTCCGTCAATGCGTTGCCCTTCTGCACTTCCGCGCCGCAGGTTTCTACCGAATGTTCGTCGTGCGCCTTGGAAGAACCCGTTGCGCCGCCGCAACCGTCGCGTCCCGTTTCACCGCCAAGCAATACGATTACGTCACCTGCCTTGGGTGCTTCACGGTAAACCATTTCCTTTCTTGCACCGCCAACAACAAAGCCCGTTTCCAAACGCTTTGCCTTATAACCTTCGTGATAAACCTCATCAACGATACCCGTCGCAAGCCCGATTTGGTTACCATAGGACGAGAAACCAGCCGCCGCGCGCTGTGTGATAACGCGTTGAGGCAATTTACCTTTCATCGTATCTTCAAGGCTTTCTCTAGGGTCGGATGCACCCGTAACACGCATCGCTTGATATACGTACGTTCTACCGCTCAAGGGGTCACGAATTGCACCGCCCAAACAGGTTGCTGCACCGCCGAACGGTTCGATTTCCGTCGGATGGTTGTGCGTTTCGTTTTTGAACATAACAAGGTATTGTTCTTTTTTACCGTCGATTTCCGCTTCAATCTGAATAGAGCAAGCGTTGATTTCGTCGGAAATATCCAAATTGTCAAGTACGCCGTCTTTTTTCAGCTTTTTCGCCGCAATCGTCGCCAAATCCATAAGGCAAGGGTATTTATCGGGACGTGCGCCGTTCAACTCTTTATACAATTCCTCATACAAATGGTATGCCTTTGCAACGGAAGGGTTTTTCGACGTAATTTTCACGTTTTTGAGTTCGGTTGCAAACGTCGTATGACGGCAATGATCCGACCAATACGTGTCGATTACCTTTAATTCCGTTTCCGTAGGATTACGCTTTTCAGTCTTGAAATAATCACGTACAAACGCAAGGTCCGCCGCGCTCATCGCAAAGCCAACCGTTTTGTGGAAGTTTGCAATTTCCTCGTCCGACATATCGATAAAACCTGCAACGTCCTCTACGGGCGCACCTTCCATCGCTACACGAACAAGCGTTTCGGGCTTGTCAAAACCAACCTCTTCGCTTTCTACGGGGTTGATGATATGTTTGTTAATCGCAACAAGCTGTTCGTCCGTTACCCCTTTTACCATATATACTCTTGCGCACTTGATAAGAGGGCGCGCCTTACGGGTAAGAAGCTGTACGCACTGCGCCGCACTATCCGCGCGTTGGTCATACTGTCCCGTCAAAAAACTAACGGCGAACGCCTTATAGCCTTCAGGAATAACCAAATCTTCCAAATATACATTGTCAACAGGCGGTTCGGAAAACACAGTACCCAAGGATGCGTTGAGTTCCTCTTCCGTCAATCCTTCAACATCATAACGAAGCACCAAGCGCAAATCTTGCGTGTCGATATTAAGCAATGTCTTGATATCCGCAGCTTCCTTTCTTGCCTGCACGTTGTCTTTCTTTTCCACAAAAATACGGTAAATCATAATCTTCGTACCTCTTTGCCTTTTCCCTTGTTAAATTTCGCCATACATAATCGCTTTAATACTTTCTATTTGCGATTGTGTTACACCGATAGAAAGCAAGTAGCTTTCCACTTTTTCCTGTAACGTCTCCCCTTCGAAAGCATCAAGCCCATCGCGGAAACCCTTAAAATACTTTGCATATACACCTTGCTGTGCATTCCGTTCGCTATAGCATGAGAAGGTTGTAAACTCGTAATCTTGTATCAGTTCCGTTTCCGCAACGCCAAGCAATGCATTTAAGAGGAATGTAACCGTACCTGTTCTATCTGCGCCGCCTGTACAATGATAATATATCGGATAATTGTCTTTATCCGCAAGAATTTCAAAAGTTTGTCTATATCCCTCAGGGCCAGTAAACGCATCCGCGTAACCGCTAAGGGTAGCATACGTCAAGTTTGCGCCAGGGATCACGCTTTCGGTGATTTCACCTGCTTCTTGGCTACCGCGGAAGTCAATTTCCGTCTTTATGCCCATTACCTCGCTCATATACTTTGCGCCTTCGTCTGTCAAATTGCTCTTATACACATCAGCAGGACGAAGTGTTCCACCACGGTAAATCAGTCCCTGCTTGGTCGTTTTTCCATTTGACGTTTGATAACCGCCAACGTCACGCACGTTGTGAATTTCGGGGATCAACATAACACGAGGGCCCACGTCGGTAGTCGTAAACGTACCTTCTTCCATCGCCAACGTCCCACCCTTTTCATTTTGCGCCGTTACCCTTACGTAATAGGTTGTGGCTTTGTACAAGTTGTAAAGTTCTACAAATTTCGCCTTGCCAGCGCAAATTTCTTCAATGGCATCCGAATAATCCGCCTTCGTGGCATATTCCACCTTGTAGGTAGCTACGTTTCCACCCTCGACAGACCATTTTACCTTAATGGCTTGGTTGGGATTGTCCACGGATATCATATAGTGGCGAACGTTTGCCCCAGCGCCTGCTTGTAAATATTCCCAAGCGTTTTGAATGTAGGGAACTGCGTCCTGTCTAGGCAAAGTAAGTGTCATTTCCATTGTTGTTTCCTCGCTTTGTGAACTTTGTGAAGATGTGGCAAAATTTACGCACGAAGCGCAAGTGGTCAACCCTAATACGCAACAAAGCACCGCAAGTAGTTTTTTCTTCAAGCTCATTTTTTTATTCCTTTTCAATATCTCTATACTTAATGCCAATGTCTTTGCGGTAATACATACCGTCAAAGTGGATTTTTTCGGCGTTTGCATATACTTTTTGGCGCGCCGCCTCAATGTTTTCACCCTTGGCACACACGCCAAGCACTCGACCGCCGCTGGTGACAATTTTACCATCCTTCAACGCCGTACCTGCATGGCACAACACAACGTCTTTATCCAAGTCGCCAAAGATGATTTCCTTGCCTTTTTCATAATGTTCGGGATAGCCGCCGCTTGCTAAAACAAGGCATACGCACGCGCCCGTTTCCCACTCGACGTTGACTTCGTCAAGGCGTTCGTCCACGATTGCCTCGAAAATTTCCATAAGATCCGTCTTTAACATCGGCAGGATAACCTGCGTTTCGGGATCGCCGAAGCGGGCGTTATATTCGATAACCTTATACCCGTCCTTCGTCTTCATCAAACCAAAGTACAGCACCCCTTTAAAGGTTCTGCCTTCCGCATTCATCGCGTACATGGTAGGCAGCATAATCTTTTCCAACACTTCTTTTGCCGATTTTTCACCAAAGAAGGGAGCGGGAGAAAACGTACCCATACCACCCGTGTTCAAGCCTTCGTCGTTGTCCATCGCGCGCTTGTGATCACAGCTTGTAATCATGGGTTTCATCGTTTTACCATCGGTAAATGCAAGGCAGGAAACCTCGGGGCCTTCTAAAAATTCTTCCACGACAACCTTTGCGCCTGCGCTACCGAATTTTGCCTCTAACATCATTTCCGCCAAGCCTTGCAACGCTTCTTCACGGGTTTTGCAAATCAAAACGCCTTTCCCAAGCGCAAGCCCGTCCGCTTTTAACACAACGGGGATATCACACGTTTCCACGTATGCTTTTGCCTTTTCATAATCGGAAAAGGTTTCATATTTTGCCGTGGGAATGTTGTATTTTTTCATCAGTTCCTTGGAAAATGCCTTGCTTGCCTCGATAATCGCCGCATTTTTACGAGGGCCAAACGCACGATGCCCACGGCTTTCCAATTCGTCCACCAAACCAAGCGCCAAAGGATCGTCGGGGGTAACCACTGTGAAATCGATTTCTTTGTGTTCGTCCACCCAATCGCCAACCGCTTTCACGTCGCAATAATCCACGTTGACAAGTTCAGCAAGCTGTGCAATACCTGCATTGCCCTTCATCGCATAAATTTTATCTACTTTAGGCGATTTTGCAAGGGCTTGAATTACCGCATGCTCTCTACCGCCGTTACCGATCACCAAAACGTTCATCTTCCGTTCTCCATCAATCAATAAATATCTTTCTGCCCTCTTTTCTCACCTTGCCTTGGCAAAGGAGTTTGACACATTCGGGCAACATTTTATGTTCTTCCTTTAAAATACGAGCCTGCAAATCTTCCGCGGTATCATCGGGTAAAACCTCAACCGCGCGTTGCATCAAAATTGCACCGCCGTCCACGTCCGCCTCAACAAAATGCACCGTCGCACCGCTTAATTTTACACCGTATTCAATCGCTTTTTCGTGTACGTGAATACCGTAATACCCCATACCGCAAAAGGACGGAATGAGCGAAGGGTGAATGTTGATGATGGCGTTTTCAAAGACTTTGATAAAGTCTGCAGGCACAACCAACAGCCAACCTGCAAGGACAATATAATCTACCCCTGCCCCTTTTAAGGTTTCCGCGATACGGCCATAAAATTCCGCTTTCGTTTCCACCGTTTTATCGAAGGTCAAAACCTTGATGCCGTGCTTTTCCGCGCGTTTGATTGCGCCAATTTCGGGTTTGGATGCCACCAAATATTCAATTTTGCAAAATTGTTCGCGTTCGTTTGCGTCGATGACCGATTGAAAATCCGTACCGCCGCCCGATGCGAATACCGCTATTTTTTTCATTATATTACCCTTTTACTATATAAATAAAGCAAGACACAAGCAAGACAAGGCGAACGAGGCTTTTCGATGCGCGCGTACAAATCGTACGTAATCGAGAAAAACGCAGTTCAACGCCGTATTGCGTAGGGTATTCTTTATTTCAAAATTACCTTTTTGTCGCCTTCAACAATCTTACCAATCACCGCAACCTCTTCGCCCGTAGCCTGCAAGGATTCGATTGCCGTTTCCACGTCTTCGGGAGCTACCACAACCATCATACCGATACCCATATTGAAGGTGTTGTAAATTTGTTCGTCGGTGATACCAGCACGCTTTTGCATTACCTTGAATACAGGGGGAACTTCATAGGATTTCTTATCAATTTCAGCCGATACGTTTTCGGGTAAAATACGAGGAACGTTTTCAATAAAGCCGCCGCCCGTAATGTGCGCGATACCCTTTACCTCTACCTTTTCAATCAAGGAAAGGATGCTCTTAACGTAGATACGCGTGGGCTTCAACAAAACTTCCGCCGCCGATGCGCCAAGTTCTTCGTCGTATGCCTCCAACGCCGCTTTGTCGCTGTCACCGAAAAGTTTACGAACAAGCGAATAGCCGTTGGAATGTACACCCGTCGATTTCAAACCGATAATCACGTCGCCAGGTTGGATATTTTTACCGTTGATAACCTTTTTCTTATCCACGATACCTACTGCAAAACCAGCCAAATCGTATTCACCATCGGGGTAGAACCCAGGCATTTCCGCCGTTTCACCGCCGATGAGCGCGCAACCTGCCTGACGGCAACCGTCCGCAATGCCCTTTACAACGTCCGCTTCCGCTTCGGGATACAATCTACCGCAAGCGTAATAATCAAGGAAGAACAAGGGCTTTGCGCCTTGGCAAACGATATCGTTTACACACATTGCAACCGCATCAATACCGATGGTGTCGTGTTTTTCAAGCAAGAATGCGTATTTTAACTTCGTACCTACGCCGTCCGTACCTGCAACCAACACAGGTTCTTCCATCTTTTCGCCTGCAATCGAGTAAAAACCGCCAAACGAACCCAAATCGCCGATAACGTTGTTATCGTAGGTGGATTTTACGTGTTTTTTCATAAGTTCTACGGCTTTATAGCCTCTTTCTACATCTACACCGCTATCTTTATAGGAAATTGCCATAATTTTTTGTTCTCCCTTTGTTAATTTTTATTTTCAGAAATCTTACAATCGTACTTATTCACGCCCGGATCCTGCGGAATTTCCGTCGGATACTTACCGTCAAAGCATGCCGCACAGTAGCCTTTACATTTGCCGTCCTTCGCCAAACAGCGAACGTCTTCTAAGGGTAAAAACCCTACCGAGTCTGCGCCGAACAACGCCGCCATCTCTTTCGCCGTATATTTACAAGCAATCAATTCCGCCCTCGACCCAATGTCCGTACCGTAATAACAAGGGTTTAAGAATTCGGGTGCGGAGGAACGGATATGTATTTCTTTCGCGCCTGCACTGCGAAGTAATTTCACTACACGCGTACAGGTCGTACCACGTACAATGGAATCGTCCACCAAAATAACGCGTTTGCCTTTTACCGTTTCTTCCACGGGGTTCAATTTGATACGAACCTTATCCTCACGCATATTTTGACCAGGGTCAATGAACGTCCTGCCTATGTATTTATTTTTAATAAGCCCTAACCCATAAGGAATGCCCGACGCTTCCGCGTAACCGATTGCCGCATCAAGCCCCGAATCAGGTGCACCGATAACAACGTCCGCTTCCACAGGGTGTGCCTTTGCAAGCATTGCGCCCGCGCGCTTTCTTGCCAAATGCACTGAATATTCCGCAATGATGGAGTCGGGACGGGCTGTGTAAAGATATTCAAACACACAAAGATGTTCGTTTGCTTCCCCACAATGTTCGTCCATGATACGGATACCGTCTTTGGTAAACACCATAATTTCACCAGGACGGATATCCCTTTCCAAGGTTGCGCCAACCGAATTAAGGGCGCAGCTTTCACTTGCCACCACGTATTCGCCGTCACCGCGTTTCCCGTAGCACAAGGGATGCATACCGTTTATATCGCGTACCGCAATCAACTTCTGCGGTGACATAATCAAAAGGGAATACGCACCTTTCAGCTTGGATACAGCTTTAGAAACCGCTTCTTCTATCGAGTTGCTGGTGATACGTTCCTTGATGATGACCGCTGAAATGATTTCCGCATCGTTACCCGTGTGGAAAATCAAGCCCTGCAACTCCATTTCACGCTTTAACTCGTTACCATTGACCAGCTTACCATCAAGGGAAATTGCCATTTTACCCTTGCTGTGGTTTACCACGATGGGTTCCGCATTGATACGGTCTTTTGTATCACTTGTCCCATATCGTACGTTACCAAGTGCCATTTGACCAAGCCCTAACGATTGTAAAACGCCCGTGGTAAACACTTCGTTTACAAGCCCAGAATCTTTATATACGTGGAACACGCCGTCGTCGTTTACCACGATACCGCTAGATGCTTGTCCGCGGTGTTGTAAAGCGTACAAACCGTAATAAACGCTAGAAGCGACGTTTGCAGTTTCCGCACCAAAAATACCAAATACAGCCATAAATTAAACCCCTACTAATATCAAAGTAAATCTTGTAAAGCCTTGTCGTCCGCGTTGATTTTTTCACGCATCGCTTCTTTGTATGCGACGAGTTGTTTTTCAATTTCAGGATACTTGATGCCCAAAATTTGCAAAGCGAGCAAGCCTGCGTTTTCCCCGCCGTTTACCCCTACCGTTGCAACAGGGATACCTGCGGGCATTTGTACGATGGAAAGCAAGCTGTCCAAGCCGCCCATCATATCCGTTTTTACGGGCAAGCCGATTACGGGTAAAGTAGTCATCGCCGCAATTACACCGCCAAGGTGCGCCGCTTTACCAGCCGCGCAAATCAATACCTCAACTCCACGCTCTTTTGCGGTTGCCGCAAATTCGTGCGCTTCATCGGGGGTACGGTGCGCAGAAATTACGCGAACCTCTACCTCTACGCCAAATTTTTTAAGGACGTTGACCGCAGGTTTTACCACGTCAAAATCCGATTTGCTACCCATTAAAATACCGACTTTGCTCATATTTTTAACTCCTATTTTTTGTTTAAAAAAATCAAAATGGAGCGCAATGCGTTTTGCGCTCCACAATTATTTACACCTTTTGCATGGTAAGAGGGCGATTGAAAGCCATCGCGAGCTTTGCGCGCGAAAAACAACCCAGTTTTACCGTGTTGTACGACTCTTGCAAACGTATCATCTTAAACCTCTCAATCCGTCCGTCAATACTCGTCTTTCCCCTCACATTCTTACCATTTCATTATAACATAATAAAGAACAAAAAGCAACCGCCCCGCACAAAATAGCCCAAGATTTTTGACTTGTGAAAAAATCACAAAAAATAATGTTAATTTTGTACCTTTCGATGCGCCTTTTCTCTATTATACATCATTTCATAAAAAATTGCAAGGTTTCAACGGCTTTTTATGAGATTTTTTTACAGTTTTAACATTATGATAGATACTTACATCCAATCAAGGTGAAAATCGCGCTTCCTACCCATAAAATCCCTTCATCGAATGCCGCCTTGGGATGATGCAAGGGATACGGATACCCCTTATCCTGCTGTCCTGCCCCCAACGCAATCATGACGGACGGAATTTTATGGCTGATATAAGCAAAATCTTCTGACCCACCACTGTTTGCGCGCACGTCTCCACCCAAATCGTTAGAAGAAACTACCCTTTCAGCACCCAAAGTTTTCTTTAAGGTTTCTTCTACGAACAACGAGATTTTTTCGTCGTTTATCAAGGTTGGACACCCTCCGTTGTAGGCGACTTCCACCGTTGCACGAAAGGCTTTCGCTATGTTTTTTGAAATTTGTCCCATGCGCTTTTTCACCATCTTTCGCACCTTTTCATCAAAGGAACGAAGGGTACCTTTTAAGGTTACACCGTCCGCAATGGCATTGTCCGCCCCCTCCGATTGTACCGTCCCTACGGTAAGAATAGCAGGCGTCGCCGCAGGCAATTCCCGCGCGGAAATCTCCTGCAACCCGAGCAGTATATGGGAAGCGACGGTCAAAGCGTCCACGCCATTCCACGGCGCTGCTCCGTGGCACCCCTTCCCTTGCACCTTGATATGAAAAAAATCCGCCGCTGGTGCGCTGACTCCGCCTGACGCCACCACCGCTTTACCTGTGGAAATGGGCACCCCCGTCAATACGTGCAGCATCACCGCCGCATCGGGTTTCGGCTCGTCCAACAATCCACCTTCTAAAACGTCTTTTGCGCCCTCTAACAGCTCTTCCGCAGGCTGAAAAAGAAGTTTTACCTTCCCTTTTAATTCCTTTTCGTGCGCTTTCAAGAGCTTTGCCGCCCCAAGCAGCATTGTAGCGTGTAAATCGTGCCCGCAAGCGTGCATACGTCCATTTTTACAAGCATACGCCAAACCCGTTTTTTCCGTAATCGGCAAGCCGTCTATATCCGCACGGAGTAAAATCGTTTTACCCGATTTTCTTCCCACCGTTGCAATCAAGCCCGCCTTACC
>JAFVQP010000111.1 GCA_017504735.1 Clostridia bacterium
AAAAACAAATTACCCGTACTTATCGTTATTGGTGCGGCAATCCTTGCACTGTTATTTGCCTTGATTATGCCAGGTGCAAAAATGGTTCAAAAAATGGGAACTTCAGAAGTAGTCTATAAGGCTAACTTGATCGGTTTGATGTTTGGTTCAACTGAAGTAGTCGCAACGTTAGGAAGCAAAACACAAAGCATTACTTATGATGGCGGTATGTCAATTTTCGGTTTGATTTCCTTTATCGCTTTAGTTGGTGGACTTGCATTAACCGTTCTTTCTTTTTTCGTTGCAGATAAAAAGTTCGATACTATAGGTGCAGTGTTGGTTGCGCTTGCAGGCGTTTTGGTTCTTTTCCTTTTGACGGCAGGAACGGATCTTACTGGTTATAACGGTATTGACATGAGTGCACACCCCGCAGAATTTAAAGAAGTGTATGAAAATTATAAACTTGGTGTTGGCGCAATTCTTTATGCGATCGTTGCTATTTTAGGCGGTGGCATCGGTTTGGTTATGAGCCGTAAAAAATAATTTATAACTAAAAAAATAAAACCCGTTGAAATTTTTCAACGGGTTTTTCTTTATGCTTTTTATGGTTGATTATTTAACAACTTCCATTGCAGCGTTTACAACGTTTTCAACAGTGAAGCCGTATTTTTCGAAAAGTTTTTTAGCAGGTGCGGATTCGCCGAACGTTTCCATACCGATAATCTTTCCGTCCATACCAACGTATTTGTACCAGCACATCGGAGAGCCTGCTTCGATAGCAACTCTTGCGCGAACTGCCTTCGGAAGAACGCTTTCTTTATATTTTTCGCTCTGTTTTTCAAAGTCTTCAACGCAGGGCATAGAAACTACTCTTGCATCGATACCCTTTGCAGCGAGTTCTGCTTTAGCGGAAACTGCAAGGTTTACTTCGCTACCGGTAGCGATAAGTATAACGTCGGGGGTCTTCTTGTTGCTGTCAGCAAGAACGTATCCACCCTTGAACGCCTTTTCGCCAGTGCCTTCAAGTTGGGGAAGGGTTTGACGGGAAACTACGATACAAGAAGGATCTTTGCCTGTAAGTGCAGCAATCCAAGCAGCGGTGGTTTCTCTACCATCGCAAGGACGGTAAACGTTCATGTGGGGCATAGCCCTTAAACCTGCAAGGTGTTCGATAGGTTGGTGAGTAGGTCCGTCTTCGCCAACACCGATTGAATCGTGTGACAAGATATAAATTACGGGAAGTTCCATAATCGCACTCATACGCATTGCGTTCTTCATATAGTCTGAGAATACAGCAAAGGTTGCGCAATAAGGAATAAGTCCGCCGTGCAAATACATACCGTTTACGATAGCCGCCATAGCGTGTTCTCTGATACCGAAGTGCATGTTAGAACCGCTCTTGTCGGTGGGGAGATAATCGCCCCTTGATTTCATGGTAGATTTATTTGCAGGGCCAAGGTCGGCAGAACCACCGATAAGGTTGGGTACTAAGCCTGCAAGTTTGTTAAGAACGGTGTTGCTATAACCTCTTGAAGCGTCGTCCTTTTCAAACTTCCACAAATCTTCAATTGCTTTAAGGTCGGGGAGTTCTTTCTTCTTCCAAGCAATATATTCTTTTGCAAGTTCGGGGTATTGTTCTGCGTATGCTTTGAACATTGCCTTCCAAGCCTTTTGAGCGCGTCTGCCTTTAGCGGCGAACTTCTTGCAGTGTGCAAATACTTCAGCGGGAACTTCAAACGGTTCACATTCCCAACCAAGGTTTTTCTTTAAGGTTGCAACCCCTTCTTCACCGAGCGGTGCGCCGTGGCAAGCAGCCTTGCCAACAAGGTGAGAGCCGTAGCCGATTTCCGACTTAATGATGATGAGTGAGGGTTTTTCTTTTTCCGCTTTTGCCTTTTTGATTGCACGGTTGAGTGCGCCTAAATCGTTAGCGTCTTTAACGTTTATTACCTGCCAACCCATTGCTTCGTGACGTTTACCTACGTTTTCGGTAAAGGTGATATCGGT
>JAFVQP010000010.1 GCA_017504735.1 Clostridia bacterium
TCTACAAGAAGAGGCAGGGGGCGGATAAAAAGACGGACTTTTTACAGCTTCGCAGTAAGGTGGGTATGGTCTTTCAATATCCCGAATATCAGTTGTTTGCAGAAACGGTTTTTGAGGACGTCGCTTTTGGGTTGAAAAATTTCCGTGAGGGGTTATCTGAGATGGAAGTCAAAGAGGCTGTACGCACGGCGTTGGAAACGGTGGGGTTGGATTATGAAACGATAAAAAATCGTTCTCCTTTTCAGTTATCAGGCGGGCAAAAGCGCCGTGTAGCGATTGCAGGCGTTATAGTTACCAAGCCGGAAATTTTGGTGTTGGACGAGCCAGCGGCGGGACTTGACCCGTTAGGGAAAGAAGAAATTATGGGCTTGCTCCATAAGATTCACAACGATTGGTGCAAGACGGTCATTGTCGTTTCGCATGATATGGACGAAATTGCGGAAAATTGTACGCGTGCGGCCATTTTCTCGGAAGGAAAAGTGTTGAACGTGGCGGAGCCAAAACATCTGTTTGCGGATATAGAGGCATTGCATAAAAAAGGATTAGACGTACCTTTTACAGCGAAGCTTACGCGTGCGCTTGCGGACTGCGGGATGAAAGTGGATAACAATTTCACCACGGTAGATTTTATTGAAAAGACGTTGTCTTATGTAAAAACGATGGGGGCAGGTATGCGTTCAACGGTGAAAGGAGGACAAAACGATGCGTGACGTTTCCTTTGGCCAGTATTATCCCTCCAACTCGTTTGTGCATAAATGCGATCCTCGCGTGAAAATTTTGTTTTTAATTGCTTATATCGTAGCGGTATTTTTAGGACAAAATTTTTATGCCCTTGGTGCGTGCGCATTATTGTTTTTGGTGGTAGCGCTTTTTTCGGGTGTGCCCTTTTCAGCGTTACTTCGTTCGGTAAAAGGTATCCTATTTTTGTTGCTATTTGTGACCGTGTTAAATCTCTTTTTTTACGAGGGTGAAACGGTTTGGTTGCGGTGGAAGTTTATTAGCATTACAAAGGAAGCGGTTTATTATACCATTTTTTTGGTGGTTAGGTTGTTCCTTTTGGTGCTTGGGTCGTCGCTTTTGACGTTGACGACAACCCCCGTGTCCTTGGCGGATGGGATTGAAAGCTTGCTTTCTCCTTTGAAAGTGATTCGTTTTCCTGTGCATGAATTGGCGTTGATTATGTCGATTGCGTTGCGATTTATTCCCATTTTGACGGACGAAACGGGTAGGATTATGAACGCGCAGAAGGCGCGTGGCGCGGATTTTGAAACGGGCGGTTTGGTGAAGCGCGTGAAGGCGATTATCCCCATTTTGATACCTTTGCTGATTAGTGCGTTTCGTCGTGCGGATGAGCTTGGTGATGCGATGGATGCCCGTTGCTATTCGGGAAGCAAAGTGCGTACAAAATACAAAAAACTTATCTTAGGTTGGCGTGATTTTGTGGCGTTTTTTTGCATGGCGGCTTTGCTTGCAGGCGTGATTTTATTGCGAATTTATACAGTAGCGTTGATATAACGGAAAAATCAAGAAAGGAGGCGCTCGATGCGTTACGTGATGAAAATTGCATACGACGGCACGGAATATGCGGGCTGGCAACGTCAAAAGAACGCGCTGTCTGTACAAGAGGTGCTAGAAAATGCGCTTGAGCGTGCTTTGCGTATCGATGTGCGAGTGGTTGCAAGCGGTCGAACGGATGCCGGCGTGCACGCTGCCGGGCAGGTGTGTCACTTTGATAGCGATGCGTTGACGATTCCGCCTGAACGGTTGCCTGATTGTTTAAATTGTTTCTTGCCTCGCGACGTGCGTGTCGTGGAAGGTTGGGGCGCCGACGTAAGTTTTGACAGTAATCGCAGCGCAAAGCGAAAGACGTATTGTTATTCGCTGTATGTGTCTCAAAGGGATATGCCAATCAAGGAACGGTTTTCCGTTCGCGTGGACGATGCCCCTAGTTTGGCGGCGTTACAATCTGCCGCAAAGTGGCTTGAGGGGGAGCATGATTACAAGGCATTTTGTGCGTCTGGCTCGGCGGTGAAGACAACAGTGCGCACCGTGTATGAAGTGAAAGTGGAAGAAAGTGAGAGTTTTGGCTCTCGTGATATTAAAATTTACGTAACAGGGAACGGCTTTTTATATAATATGGTGCGTACCATGACGGGCGAGTTGTTGGATTTAGCATCAGGGCGAAGAAGTCAAGAAAGTCTTTTACGCGCGTTTGAAACGGGGGATAGAGGCTTACTGGGAAAGACGATGCCAGCAAAAGGCTTATTGTTACTAAACGTAAATTATGACACGAAAAACGAAGAGGAGTATAAACACTAACGCGAAGGCGGCGTGAGGATTTAAAAATGGAAATTTACAATTTTTACCAGGCGATTAAGATGAATATGAACCTGACGGATAATATGCAGGTGATTATTGTTACGGCGGCATTAACAGCTGCTGTGTGGATTGCATTGTTTGTATTGCAAGGTGTTGGTATCTACACAATGGCGACGAAGCAAGGCTTAAAAAAACGTGGGTTGGCATTTGTCCCGTTCGCAAATCTTTGGTATATTGGTAAGCTTGCAGGGGAATGTCATTTCTTCGGTCAACGGATGAAGAGGGCAGGCATGTATGCGATGATTGCGCAAATTTTGGTTGCGGTGGCGTCAATTTTGACGATCGCGGCGGAACAATATTTGTGGATGACGCAGGGTGCCCCGAAAATTGCGACGGAGTACGAATATTACTATTGGACAGGGTTGTCGGGGTTTGCTTTGCACGTGGCGAGGTTCTTTGACGTTAGCGGTTACGTGTTGCCCATTTTCCAGCTTTTTGTGGAAATTTTCCTTGTGGTTGTAATGATGGGGCTGTGCAAAAAATATGCGCCTAAAAATTATACGATGCTTGGTTTATTGGTGTTGTTTGTACCGGTTTCCCGCTTTATCATTATTTTTGTGTTGCGTAAGCGTCAACCGATTGATTTTGAGGCATATATGCGTGCAAGGCACGAGGCGTTTATGCGTGCGCAACAGCAATATTACAGTAGACAAAATCCTTACGGGAATCCATATGGAACCCCTTACAATACCCAAAATTCGCCTTACGGTAGCGCGGGTGCAGATGAGAAGAGTGAAGCAAAACCTGCCGATCCGTTTGATGAATTTTTCTCTGATGGGCAAGGTGAAAAATCGGATGATCCATTTGAGGATGTAAGCGGTGGGTCCGATGAGTTCTTTAGTTAAATAACTTTTCCTAAAAAGAAAGGACGGAAAATAAGCTTCGGTTATATTTTTCGTCTTTTTTTTGCGCAAAATGCCATTCAAACGATTTACAGCAGGGCAATACTGTGCTATAATATGGGTATATATAATCAAAGATTATATATTATTTTGTAAAAATCGTCTTGTCGGGAGGGTAAAATTATGATGGAAGAAAATATTGCCGCAATTGCGACGCCTGCGGGGAAAGGCGGGGTGGCGATTATTCGTATCAGCGGGCGCGATCCGCTTGCCCTTGCCGCAAAGATGTTTACCCCCGTGGGAAAAACGAAGGTGGAAAATTTTGAACCGTATCGCATGTATCCTGGTCGAATTGATGCGGGGAACTTTGAGGATTACGGTTTGTGCGTGTATTTCAAAGGTCCTGCAAGCTATACAGGGGAAGACATTGTCGAATTTCAATGCCATGGCGGTGAAAGTGTCGCCCGCGGTATATTGAAACAGACCTTCCGTTTGGGGGCAAAAGCGGCTGGCCGTGGTGAATTTACCAAACGCGCCTTTTTAAACGGAAAGTTGTCCTTGGCTTCCGCTGAAGGGGTTGCGGATATGATCAACGGTGAATCGGAAGCGGAGGTAAAAGCCGGGTATCTTTTGTACAGTGAAAAATTGACGGATAAGGTACGCGCTTTGCAATCGGAGTTGAAAACTCTTTTGGCGGGGATTGACGTATCGGTGGATTATCCTGAAGAAGATATTGAAGAACAGCATATTGCCGAATTGTCGGAGGCGCTTAAAAAATTGAGCAGTGAAATTTCCAACCTGACAGCAAGCTATTCGGTGGGAAAGAAAATTAAGTCGGGCGTAACGGTTGCGATTTGCGGGAAACCGAATACGGGGAAAAGTTCTCTTTTAAATCGCTTGCTTGGTTATGAAAAAGCCATTGTTTCCGACGTCGCAGGGACGACGCGTGATGCGGTGGAAGGCGTTATCGAGATTGAGGGTAGAAAATTCAACCTCTATGATACGGCAGGGGTGCGTGAAAGCGGCGACTTCATTGAAAATATCGGCATTGAACGTGCGGAGTCGATTATTCGCGCGGCGGATGTTGCGGTGTTCGTGGCGGATATGTCCGCGCAAGGCGGTGTGGATGAAGAAGATGCGCGCGTCTTGGAGATGGTAAAAGGAAAACCGCTTATTAAGGTGGTCAACAAGATTGATCTTACGCATGATGAAACGGAGACGGACGCAGACGTTTGCACTTCGGCTGTAACGGGCGAGGGGATTGCAAAATTGAAGCGTCTCTTGTTTGAAAAAGGCTTTGGGGCAAGAACGGAAGATGCAGCATTCTTGATTGAGGAAAGACATTTTGATGCGTTAAAGCGCGCATTAGACAGTTTACAAAAGGCAATTTTTGCGTGCGAATGTCAGCCGCTTGACCTTATCGGTATTGACGTTAAAGAGGCTTGGGATGCGCTCGGCGAAATCACCGGGGAAACGGCAACGGAAGCGATTATTGAAGAGATTTTTGCAAAGTTTTGTGTGGGTAAATAAGAAAATGATAGGGGCAGGTATGGGATTATGGTAAATTTGGAATTGTACAGGGTGTTCTATACGGTCGCAAAATGCGGCAGTCTTACCAAGGCTGCAGAAGAGCTGTACATATCACAGCCGGCGGTTTCGCAATCAATAAAGCAGTTGGAAAATCAGCTGGGGGTGCGCTTGTTCAATCGTACGCATAGAGGGATGGAGTTGTCGGCGCAAGGCGGTAAAATGATATTCCCTGAAGTAGAGCGTGCTTTGGGTTTGCTGAGCGCGGCGGAAAATCGTGTTGCGGAAATGCAAACTGCTGCAACGGGGTTAATACGCATAGGCGCTAGCGATACGATTTTTGAATATTTCTTAGCGGATAAAATTGTGGAATTCCACGAAAAATTCCCGGCGGTAAAAATTGAGCTGTTGGCGGATTTTACCCCCGACACCATCGAGAAACTCAAGGCCAACCGTTGTGACGTTGCATTTGTTAATTTGCCCATCAAGGTGGATTCGGAATTGACGTTGCATGGAAATTGTATGCGTTTAAACGACATTTTCATTGTGGGTGAAAAATATAAGGATTTGGCAAACGAGGGCACCATGTCTTTGTCGAAACTGAAAGATTATCCTTTGATTATGATGGATAAACACACGGTTGCAAGACGTTCGCTGGATAACTTTTTAGGGGCGCACGGTGTTGAACTTCAACCCTCTATCGAGGTGGGCAGTTGGGATTTGATGAAACGCTTGGTGCTTCGCGGGATGGGGATTGGTGTTATTCCTCGCGAATATGCGGATTTGCGCTTATCCACGGGGGAATTGTTCGAGGTGAAAACCGATCCTGCGCTTCCTACCCGTTCCGTCGGGATGTTGTTGCCGAAAGGCGGGGCTACTTCATACGCATTACACAGCTTTATCGAGTTTGTGTTAAAAGGTAAAATTTAAAAACTATTAAACAATAAGGTATATATATGGCAAAACCTAGTAAAAATTTGAGAAACTTTTGTATTATTGCGCACATTGACCATGGTAAAAGTACGCTTGCTGACCGTTTGATGGAGCGTACTGGGCAGGTGTCCCAACGCGACATGGAAGAACAGCTTCTTGATAGTATGGATATTGAAAGAGAGCGTGGTATTACCATTAAATTAACCCCCGTGCGTATGTATTATACGGCGAAAAATGGGCAGGAGTACGAGTTTAACCTTATCGATACCCCCGGCCACGTGGACTTCACATATGAAGTAAGCCGTTCGTTGGCTGCTTGTGAAGGTGCGATTTTGGTTGTGGACGCAACGCAAGGTGTAGAAGCGCAAACGCTTGCAAACGTATATCTCGCACTTGAAAACAACCTTGAAATTTTACCTGTTATCAACAAGATCGACTTGCCTAGCGCTCGTGTTGACGAGGTGAAGAAGGAAATTGAGGATTTGATTGGTTTGGATGCGGAAGGTGTGCCTTGTGTTTCCGCGAAGGAAGGTACGAATATCGAGGATTTGTTGGAAGCAATTACCGAGTATTTCCCTGCGCCTGACGGTGATACGGAAAAACCTTTAAA
>JAFVQP010000112.1 GCA_017504735.1 Clostridia bacterium
ACCGTGTTGACCGGGAGCCGTAGGACGGCTGTTGAACGGGCATTTCTCCATATAGCATTTGTCCCCTTTAAGGAACAATTTTGCACCTTCTCTTCTGCAAAGCTTACACTTTGCTTCTCTATATCTTGCCATTTTCTTTTTTGCCTCCTATTAAACTCTACGACGCTTCGGGGGTCTGCATCCGTTGTGGGGGATGGGCGATACGTCGGAAATTAACGTGATTTCCAATTCGCAAGTAGCAAGTGCGCGGATTGCGGATTCTCTACCAGCGCCGGGGCCTTTTACGTAAACCTCAACCGTGCGGAGACCGTGTTCTTTTGCTGCCTTTGCCGCCGTTTCTGCTGCCATTTGTGCTGCGAAAGGCGTGCCTTTTCTGCTACCCTTGTAACCAAGTGCACCTGCACTGGATTGGGAAATTGCGTTACCGTTCATGTCCGTTACCGTTACAATCGTGTTGTTGAACGTGGATTGGATATGAACTTGTCCTTTGTCAACTTTCTTAATTTCTTTGCGTTTACGGGAAACGACTTTCTTCTTCATTTCTGCCATTGTCTATCGCCTCCTCTTACTTCTTCTTACCTGCAATTGCACGTGCAGGACCTTTACGCGTACGAGCATTTCTCTTCGTGCTTTGTCCGCGTACGGGCAAGCCTTTTCTATGACGGATGCCTCTATAACATCCAATTTCCATAAGGCGCTTAATGTTAAGGGATACTTCACTGCGAAGTTCACCTTCTACTCTCAAATTGTGGTCGATATATTCTCTTAACTTGGATACGTCGTTTTCGTCAAGGTCTTTAACTCTTGTATCAGGATTGATACCCGTATCAGCGAGAATTTTCTTGGAAGTGGTTAAACCGATACCGTAGATGTAGGTAAGGCCGATTTCCACTCTTTTTTCTCTGGGTAAATCTACACCGGCAATACGTGCCATTGATTTTCTTCCTCCATTTTCTTTTTGTTTGATTTTATTTTTGGTTTATTGACAACGAATACGCGCAACCGTCGCAGTGGAAAATGCGTCGTTGACGTATTGTATTATTTTTGAGGTTTTGGGTGTCGCATATATACGTATACGCGCACGCCCGTAAACACGCAACAAAACTGGATTTCCGCAAACCTTACGGAAATTCAGCCTGATTACGTCTTTTTGTATGCATTTTTTACCATTTTTGCAGTTGTCCACAAAATACGGCATGATAATAGTATATCACGCTAAAGCTTGTGAAGTCAACTGTTTTTTGGTAAATTTTTGAAAAAATTTTAGCCTTGTCTTTGTTTGTGGCTCTTGCTCTTCGAACAAATAACCATTACTCTACCGTTTCTTTTAATGACTTTACATTTATCGCACATAGGCTTTACAGAAGGTCTTACTTTCATAATCTTTCTCCTTGTTTTTATGTCTTTTGTCGTTTACGACTTGCTACGCCACGTGATTCTACCTTTCGTCAAATCGTACGGGCTCATTTCCAATTTTACCGTATCCCCTTCGATGATTCGAATATAGTTCATACGAAGTTTGCCGGATATATACGCCGTGATGGTGTGACCGTTGGAAAGCTGTACCTTAAAGGTTGCATTGGGCAACGCTTCCACTACTTTTCCTTCCGCTTCGATTACGTCGTCTTTGGACACAAATATTTCCTCCGATTTTTTTCTTGCGGGCATCCCCGCCTTTATTAAAGCGTCAATATCTCAACGCCGTCTTTACGGATAACTACCGTATTTTCATAATGTGACGCACACTTGCCGTCTACCGTTACCGCCGTCCACTCGTCAGGGAGCAGTTTTACTTTCCAACTGCCTTGCGTTATCATAGGTTCGATACAAAGCACCGTCCCTTCTCTCAAACGCATACCCGTACCCTGTTTTCCGTAATTGGGAACGGACGGGTCCTCGTGCATTTCTCTTCCTATGCCGTGTCCGGTATACGCACGCACAACACCGAAACCGTTTGCTTCCGCATGCTTTTGCACGCGATAGCCGATATCGTACAATGGCGTACCTGCCTGCAAGCCTTCGATACCCTTGAAAAAGCATTCTTCCGTGACCCGCACCAGCTTTTCAATTTCCGCGTCTACTTTGCCAATTTTGAACGTTCGACAAGCATCGCCGTGGAAACCGTTTTTGTATGCGCATAAGTCTACCGTAACGATATCACCTTCTTTTAAGAATTTATCTTCGCGAGGAATACCGTGGACAACTTCTTCATTTACCGAAACACAAGCCGAAGCCGGAAATCCGCCGTATCCTAAACAGGAAGGGTATGCACCCGAAGCGCGGATATACCGTTCTACCAGCTCGTCTACTTCTTTTGTGGACATACCTGCGCAGATTTTGGATTCTACGAACAACAGCGTGTCTTTCACAATTTTGCAGGATTCACGTAACAGCTCTATTTCCTTATCGCTTTTTACGTATACCATAGTTTATTTACACAAAGGGTCTAATTTCGCCTTTACCACTACGAACGTATCGTCAGGGTCACCGCTACCGTCTACGTTGAAGATAACGCCTTTTTCCGTATAGTATGCAATCAGCGGAGCCGTTTGCGATTCGTATACAGCCAAACGGCTTTCTACCGTTTCAGGGTTGTCGTCTTTACGTTGGGTTAATTCGCCACCGCATTTCGGACAAGCGTTTTTACCGTTTAACCATTTCGTATGCGTGCCTTCTCCGCAAGCTTTACAAATACGTCTACCGCAAATACGGTCCATCAACAATGAGAAGTCTACGTCGATATTGATAACCATATCGATATTGGTGATTTTTGCCAAAGCGTCTGCTTGCAAAGTGTTGCGGGGGAAACCGTCCAACATGTAACCGTTTTTGCAATCGTCTCTGGAAATACGTTCCTCTACGATTTTTATGGTTACTTCGTCGGGAACAAGCTGACCTTTATCGATATACGATTTTGCAAGCAAGCCGATTTCCGTACCGTTTTTGATATTTTCTCTAAAAATGTCGCCCGTCGAAATGTGGGGAAGATGATATCTTTCCACGATTTGCGAAGCTAACGTACCTTTACCAGCGCCAGGTGCGCCAAGCAAAATAATATTCATACCTATATCTCCTTTACGAAAAATTATGTATTCCTTACGTTCCGAATTTCTTCGGAACGTAAGGCGGTTTGTCTTATTTCAAGAAACCTTTATAATTTTTCATCATCAACTGGCCTTGCAATTGTTTTTCAAATTCCATAGCAACAGATACGATAATTAAGATACCCGTGGTGGAGAATACGTTTACAAGCGAGAGGTTTGCCCAAGCAAACGCAACCGAAGGAATAAACGCAACCAAGGACAAATAGATTGCACCGAAAAGCGTGATACGGTTGGATATTTTCTTTAAATAGTTTTCCGTTGCTTTACCGGGACGAATACCTTGGATAAAACCACCGTTTTGTTGAATATTTTTGGATACATCTTCGGGATTGAACTGCATTTGTGCATAGAAGAACGAGAAGGCAAAGATGAGCACGCAAAGTACGAGCGTGTACACCACTGCACCCCAGCCTTCAGCACTTGCCGACATCCAATTCGCCCACCAGGTAGCAAAGCCGGAATTCGGCCAGAACATACTGGCAATCATTTGAGGGAAGCTAAGGATAGAGAACGCGAAAATCAAGGGCATAACCCCACCACCGCTGATACGGATAGGGATATTGGACGATTGACCGCCGTACATTTTTCTACCTTTGATTTGCTTTGCGTATTGTACCGTAACCTTTCTTTCAGACAAGTCTACGTATACGATTGCAAAGAAGATCACCGCGGATACAAGCGCAAACGCAATTAATCCCCAAAGCGCAGTCATATCGCCACTGAAAGCCAATTTGAATTGGTCTACGATAGCAGCGCCAGCCGTTGCAAGAATACCCACGAAAATAATCATGGATTGACCGTTGCCCACACCGTAATCGGTGATTCTTTCACCAAGCCACATTACGATAAATGCACCAGCCGTGTATACGACGGTCATAAATAAGCCTGCAAGCCAGGGTTGATTGAAGAAATGGGCGTCTACAATAGCCTCATTACCAAAGTTAACGATAATACCAACGGATTGAAGCACCGCAAGGATAATCGTTACGTAGCGCGTATATTGCGCAATTTTCTTACGTCCTTCTTCGCCTTGCTTAGAAAGCCGTTCTAAGGCAGGAATACCTACGCTTAAGAGTTGCATAATAATGGAAGCGTTGATGTACGGTCCGATACCCAATGCAAATAAGGTACCTTGCGACAACGCACCACCCGTGATGCTACTCATCAGCGACAAGAAGTCGTTGCCTCCGATAATTTCAGAGAACTTGCTTCTATCCAAGCCGGGAACGGGAATAAAACAGCCAATGCGGAAAATCAGCAACAGCAAAAGCATCATATATACTTTGCGACGGATTTCCTTGACTTTTAATGCATTGATAATTGTCTGTAACATTTTTTTCTCCGTTTTTGGAATGATATTTGTAAAACACGGGAATATCCGCGCATTTTACAAGGGGAGAAATAACGCAAACTACGGAAAACCGCTTGGCGCGATTTTCCGTGTTACGATAATCCGTTAAAGGGTCTCCGCCGTGCCCTTGGCAGCCTCGATGGCTTCCTTTGCAGTTGCGGAGAATTTGCTCGCTTTTACAGTGAGCGCTACTTTCAGTTCACCGTTGCCGAGAACTTTAAGCCCGCAATTGTTTTTAACTTCTTTTGCAAGTCCGTTTTCCATAACAAAGCCGTAATCCACTACCGTTCCTTCGGGAAGGTCTGCAAGAGCTTCTACGTTGATGATAACGTATTGTTTCTTAGCGTTGTGGTTAAAACCTCTCTTAGGTACACGACGAGCGATAGGCATTTGACCGCCTTCGAAGCCGGGGCGTACACCGCCACCGCTACGAGCCCATTGACCTTTATGTCCTTTACCGGAGGTTTTACCCGTACCCGAGCCGATACCGCGACCAAGTCTTTTAACCGACTTTTTAGCGCCTTCTGCGGGCGCAAGAGTATCTATTCTCATAATAACTCTCCTTACACGTTTTCTACTTTGACGAGGTGCTTAACCTTTGCAATCATACCTTGAACTGCAGGGGTATCCTCTAATTCTTTGGAAGAACGAATCTTTTTAAGACCAAGCGCGGAAACCGTGCCTTTTACGGAATCCACTTGTCCGATTGTGCTTTTTACAAGCGTAACTTTAATCTTTGCCATTTTTCTTTCCTCCGACTATCAGCTTAAAATTTCCGCAACCGTCTTGCCACGAAGCTCTGCTACTTCTTCAACGGATTTAAGTTCTTTCAAACCTTCAATCGTTGCTTTTACGCAGTTGCCCGAGTTTTGACTGCCGTGGGATTTCGTTCTGATATTTTTAATGCCGACTGCTTCCATAACCGCACGAACGGGGCCACCAGCAATAACACCAGTACCTTCGCCAGCGGGCATCATAAGCACTCTACCACGTCCAAACACACCGATTACTTGGTGGGGAATCGTGCCGTCTACAATAGAAACGGATACCATGTTCTTCTTCGCTCTCAAAGTTGCCTTTTCGATTGCTTCGGGAACTTCCTTTGCTTTACCCGTTGCAACGCCGATTTTGCCGTTGCCGTCACCTACGATAACGAGGGCCGCAAAACGCATGTTTTTACCACCTTTTACAACTTTCGTTACGCGGTTAACTTCAATAAGCTTTTTAATAAGTCCGTCGTCCTCTGCTTGTCTTCTTTGAGGTCTTCTTTCTCTCTTTTCGTCTGCCATTGTACCCACTCCTTAAAATTTAAGTCCGGCTTCTCTTGCGCCGTCCGCAACCGCTTGTACGCGTCCCGTATAGAGGTAGCCACCTCTATCGAACACTACCGTTTCAACGCCTTTTGCCATTGCTCTTTCAGCAACAACTGCGCCTACTACTTTTGCGGCTTCCGTCTTGCTCATACCAGCAATCTTTTCCATAACAGCTTTGTCCATGGTGGACGCGGATGCGATGGTTACACCGCCCTTTGCGTCCCCTGCTCTGTCATCGATTACCTGAGCATAAATGTGGTTAAGACTTCTGTAAACGTTCAAACGGGGAGCTTCCGCAGTACCCGTAACCGTCTTTCTTACGCGTGCATGACGTTTTTGTCTTACTGCATTTTTATCAATTTTCGTAATCATACTTTAACGCTCCTTATTTCTTGCCTTTACCAGAAGTTTTACCTTCTTTATGTTCTACGTATTCACCCTTATAGCGAATACCGTAGCCGTGGTAAGGTTCGGGAAGTCTTACTTTGCGGATAGTTGCCGCCATTTGACCAACAAGCTCTTTACTGATACCGGAAACGTTTACTTCCGTCAAGGAAGGACATTCAAACTTGATACCAGCGGGAGCAACGAATTCTACGGGGTGGGAGAAACCTACGTTTAAGATGAGCTTGTCGCCTTGTACGCTTGCTTTCCAACCTACGCCTTTTACTTCTAAGGTCTTCACGAAACCAGTTGTAACACCAACAACCATACCGTTAACCAACGCACGATATAAACCATGCTTTGCGTTGGTATCCGCTTTGTCATCCAAAGCTTTTACAACGAGGTTCGTACCTTCCATTTCCATACCGATGTTGCCAACGACTTCTCTCGTCAAGGTGCCTTTGGGTCCCTTTACCGTTACGACGCCGTCTTTGAAATCTACCGTTACGCCTGCAGGGATTGCAATGGGCATTTTACCGATTCTCGACATTTGCCATTACCTCCTTACCAAACGTAGCAAAGGACTTCACCGCCAACGTTGGCTTCCTTTGCCTTTTTGCCCGTCATAATGCCCTTATTGGTGGAAAGGATAACCGTTCCGAAACCGCCAAGGACGCGGGGCATATTCTCTACGCCTGCATAAGTACGCAAGCCGGGCTTGGATACTTTTTGCAAACCACTGATAACGCTCTTCTTGTCGTTATACTTGAGGGTGATTGCGATTTTGCCGTTGTAACCGTCTTCAACGATTTTTACGTCTTTTACCCAACCTTCGTTGAGCAAAATTTCAGCAATGGCTTTCTTTGCATTGGAAGCGGGAATTTCCACGTTTTCCTTGTTAGCCGTAATCGCGTTTCTAATTCTTGTAAGCATATCTGCGATAGGATCCGTCATTTCTTTTACCTCCTATTACCAGCTCGACTTTTTAACGCCGGGGATTTCTCCCTTGTACGCAAGATTACGGAAGCAAATACGGTAAACACCGTACTTTCTCAAAACCGCGTGAGGTCTTCCGCAAATGGTGCATCTCGTGTAAGCTCTCGTAGAGAACTTGGGCGTCTTTTGCTGTTTATTTATCATTGACTTCTTTGCCATGTTCGTTTCTCCTTACTTCTTGAAAGGCATGCCGAGTGCTCTTAACAACTCTCTTGCCTCTTCGTCCG